>SKKR01000020.1 GCA_007123655.1 Thermomicrobiaceae bacterium | reverse complement strand
GGCGGACGCCAGCGCGGTTGCCAGATCCGGCCCGCTCGCTTCGATGGCGCCGGTTCCGGCAGCCAGACGCGGCAATCCGAACAATTCAAGGCGTACCTGCGTCCCCGGCACTACCGGCTCCTGTTCCAGCCGCACGATCGTTTCGACCCTGACCTGTTTGAGGCTAGCACAAACCGGGCCAGAGATCCGTTGCAGGGACACGACAATCTGCGTGTCGCTCGCGACAACTCAGTCGACCGGAACGATTCTGATGAGCCGATCGTCGTCCTCGGCGGGTTCCGTGCGTTCGTCCCGGTTGCTGGTCAGCAGATAGAGCAGGCCATCCGGCCCCTGGACGACCGTACGCAACCGCCCGTACTCTCCCTGAACGATCGGACCCATCTCGGGCTCATTACCGGCCACGTTGATCCGGTAGAGCGTGACGCTGCGGAGCCCGGCCAGCAGGTACTCGTTTCGCCACTGTGGGAAGATCTCGCCGTCATAGAAGGTAGATCCGGAGGGCGCCCAAGTGGCTTCTCCGCTCGCCAGGATCGGCAAGGTAAATTCGTCCCGCTGCTCGCCCTCGAATCCTTCCATGTCCGGCCAGCCGTAGTTGTTCCCGGGTTCGATGAGATTGAACTCATCGTTTCCGGTCGGACCGTGCTGGCTGCTATAGAGTTCGCCGGTTTCCGGGTGCCAGTCCAGCCCCTGCGGGTTGCGCAGGCCGAGCGCGTAGACCGGAGAATCATCGAACGGGTTATCGTCAGGATAGGTGCCGTCATCGTTCAGGCGGAGGATCTTGCCGACGAGGACATCGGGGTCCTGGGTCTCGTCCTGGCGCTGGGCGTCGCCTAGCGTCACATAGAGTTTCTCGTCCGGTCCAAACGCGAGCCTGCCGCCGTTGTGCGTGAAGGCGCCGGGCAGGTCTTCGATAATGACGGTCCGCTCGTTGAATTCCATATCATCGAGGACGTAGCGAACGACCCGATTCCGCCATTCTCCCTCGTCTTCGTACGTGTAGTAGAAGTAGATCCATTGATTCGCTGCGAATTCCGGATGCAGGGTCATCCCGAGCAGGCCACCTTCAGCACCACGTTCGTGGACGACATCATCGAACACCAGTACCGGCTCATCCTCAAGCGCGCCGGCTCGGTAGACCCGAACCGTCCCCGGTCGCTCGGTGATCAGAATGTCCGCGTTCGGCAGGAACACCAGTTCCCAGGGAATATCCAGATTCGTGGCGAGCACTTCGGTTTCGTAGTCGACCCAGCCCGGTTCGTCGTCCTCCTCAACGAGCGCGTCGTCTATGTCATCCGAATCCCCGGTCAGGGGAGTGGGGATCGGCTCCGTCTCGGCGTCGTCCGCCTGCATGTCATCGCGGGCACCATCGTCATCGGCGTCCTGTGCGGGCGGCACTGGGGTCTCCGTCGGCGCGGGGACGACCGTCGGCGTAGGCGGCGCTGAGTCATCCCGATTCCCGGATTCCTCTGGCTCGACGCACGCGCTTACCAGCAACGCGACTCCGATGCCGATGCTCATGAGGCCAGTCACGCGTTTTCTGGTCATCGTCACGTTCCGCCAATCCCAGTCACGTCGCTCAATGCCCCGCCGGCCGGTGCCAACCAACGCAGGATACTAGCAACTGGTCCGGCAAGGGGCAAACCAGTGGTTGACAAACCCGAGAATTAATGTGACCATATGGTCACGTATAAGGCAGGCGTATGAGTGACGAACGGATCTGGCGGGCGCTGGCCGACCCCAGCAGGCGAGACATCCTGGACCGGCTGCGCTCTCGCCCGCATACGACGGGGGAACTGGCGGACCGGTTCGACATGACGCGTTACGGCGTCATGAAGCACCTGTCAGTGCTCGTTGACGCAGGGCTCGTTCTGGTGCGGCGACGCGGCCGCCAGCGCTGGAACTATCTGAACGTAGTCCCCCTTCAGGAAGCCCTCGAGCGCTGGGCGACGCCCTTTCAACGGTCAACCGCACGATCACTCATGCGCCTGCGAGATCTGAGCGAGTCACATGGACGGGAGGAGTCGACAATGGTCACGAGGCCAGAGATTCTGCAGATCGAACAGGAGATACGGATCGCCGCGCCGCCGGGGCGGGTATTCAAGGCGTTGACCGAGGAGGTCAGCGAATGGTGGGGGCGAGGGTACCGGCTCCTGGACGAGGACTCAACCGTCAAGGTGATCCCTCATGTGGGTGAGCACATGCTGGAGACCTCCGGCAGTCGTGAGGCAAGCTGGGGCATGGTCACCTCGGTTGAACCGGACCGTGAGCTCGAACTGACCGGACGCATGGGGATGGGCGGCGCAGTTACCGGTGTGATCCGCTATGAACTCGAGCCAGACGGTGCGGGGACGCTGTTGAAGTTGTCCCACCACGCCACGGGAGAGATCGACGAGGACACGGAGGCGAACTACACGAAGGGCTGGCAGTACCTGCTGGGCGAATGCCTCCGGGGATATCTCGACGAGAGCCACAATTGATCAAGGGGGCAACGGCGGGGATGAACACGCGGGCGACCCCGATGAACCGACGATCCCGGACGTGAGTGAGGGTATGGAGACATCCCATCCGGGGTAGGGCGGCGGTTTACCCGCCGCCAGGGTCATCGCACTGCGGGTCGAGAACGATCCGGCTACGCGGCGCCAAGGTACTTCAGCGCCGCCGTCGCCATCACGCGCACGCCGACCGCCAATGTACGCACGATCATCAATGCTATCGCAAGCAGCGGAATCGAACGAAGGTTCATTTCTTCGCCCGTCCAGAGATTACTGCGTTTGAGAGATGTCCGCCTGCCACCTGCTCGAAGCGGCCACCGACGGTGGATGGTAGCAATTCGGCCGTCGCGCGATAACGGCAGCCGCCGTTGACGGAAGCTGGTTCGAGGATTAGTATGCTCGGAATTGCCAGTTGGAACTTGCCGCTTGTATCGCATTGATGCGGAAGGGAATACTTGATGACTGGTCATGCCTCAAGCGGTGAAATGACAGTTTCATTTCTGGAAGGGTTTCTCAACGCCTGGAACCAACATGATCTGGATGGGATCCTGGCAACTCTGACCAGTGATTGTCTTTACATCACGGGAGATGGCGTTCGACTGAAAGGTCACGACGAGATACGTGCGGGACTCAGCAACTTCCTGAGCACCTATCCGGACGCGCACTGGTACAACGCAACTCACTTCGTCGCCGGCGATCGCGGGGCATCCGAGTGGATCCTGACCGCAACCGGACCGGATGGCAACAGGATCGAACTCGATTCGTGCGACCTCTTCACCTTCCAGGACGGACTAATCTCGAGCGTCAGCGCCTATCGAAGAGCGCGGCCCGGGTAGAGTACGTGGGTCAGGTTGAGGAAAACGAAGGAGTTTAGAGAGGGATTGCCCACTCGTGTCGCACCGCAATGTGCGAACGAGTGGCCCGACTCAGACTCCCTCGCAGGAGCTATTTGCCCGCCCCCAGATACTTCAGCGCCGCCGTCGCCATCACGCGCACGCCGACCGCTAGCGCATCCTCGTCCGCGTCGAAACGAGGGTGGTGCGGGGGATAAATGATCTCTCGTTCCGGATCCGAGACACCGAGGGAGAACATGCACGTCGGAACCCGCTCGGCCACGAATGCCATGTCTTCCCCGGCCATCTTCGGTCTGGATGGGAAGACGTTCTCCGCGCCGAGTACTTCTGCGCCAGCGTCTTTCACGAGACTGACCATGTCCGAATTGTTGATCAGGGGTGGGTACCCGCGAAGGTAGGCGACCTCTGCACTTGCCCCCATGCTCTGGGCGATCCCGGTCACCAGTTCCTTCACCCGCTTCTCGATATGATCCCGGACGTCGGGGTCATAGGTCCGGACGGTGCCCTCCAGCTTGGCCGTATGCGGGATGATGTTGCTCGCCGTTCCCGCGTGCAGCTTCCCAATCGTCACGACGGCTGAGTCCATCGGATCGACGTTGCGGCTCACGATGCTCTGCAGCGCGACCACCACCTGAGCGGCCACGAGCGTTGAATCGACACCGGCGTGAGGCCGGGCCGCGTGACCGCCGATGCCCTCGATCAAGATCTCCAGGCCGTCCGAAGCCGCGTTGTTCGCAGCCTCGTTGACGCTGATCTGGCCTGCGCGGGTATCGACGCCAACGTGCAGCGCGAGTGCCGCGTCGACTTTGTAGTCATCGAGAATGCCGTCGTTGATCATCGCCGCAGCGCCGCCGTACCCTTCCTCGCCGGGCTGGAACATGAGTACAACGGTACCGTCGAACTGGTCCTTCATGTTGTTCAGTATCTCGGCGACGCCCATCAGTACCGTAGTGTGCACGTCGTGCCCGCAGGAGTGCATGGCGCCGGGCTTCGTGGACTTGTAGTCGACATCGTTCTGCTCGTCCATCGGGAGTGCGTCCATGTCCGCCCGGAGCAGGATCGTTTTCCCCGGCCCTCTCCCGCGGATGATCCCGACGACCCCGGTTCCACCGGTAACCGGCCCTGTCTTGATTCCGGCAAGCTCCAGCGCTTCCTTCGGCGTATAGAGCGACCGGCCATCGCCCCCGACACCCGTCTTGTGTTCGATCCCGAGCTCGCTGAGCTGACCGGCCACGACCCGGGCCGTGTTCGTCTCCTGGAGCGATAGTTCAGGGTTCATGTGAAGATAGCGACGAGTTTCGCGAAGCCACTTGTCGAGTTCGTCGCTGACCTGAATCTTCTCGGCAATGCTCATAGAGGTCCCTTTCAGATTTGGAGTTCGACGGCCGGTCGAGCGCTCGTCCCAACCAGTGCCGATACTAGCACAGGGCGACCGTGACCCGCGCTTCAATCGGCTGATTGACTTTGGTCCGTCCATCGACTAAGGTAGTGGTCGACGTTCAGAGACGTCAGGCGTTGACGAGGACGAGTAACCGGCCGGAACGGAACAGAGAGCCGCGGGAGCTGAGAAGCGGTACCGGAAACGCTGGCGAAAAAGCCCTCCGAGCCTCGTCCCGAACGGGGTTGAAGCGAAGCAACGCGATCTGGCGATCGCACTGAATCGGCGGACAGCCGCGAGCCTCTGCGCCCGCGCAATGAGTCGCTGGAGTTTCAACCCCCAGTAGACGACGACGGGTGAGGTTCCCCGTTACCTGAACCGCTGTGTCGCAACACGCATCGATTCGTTGCCGCACAGGCAGAGGTCGCGGACCGCGAGGCCGTGACGAATTGGGGT
>SKKR01000055.1 GCA_007123655.1 Thermomicrobiaceae bacterium | reverse complement strand
GCCAAACGTTTGATTGGCTTGAGGTAAGGAATCACGCTATTTTATCGGCCTTTTCATGCGGCTATGCCTTCATCTGGCGAATCCTGAGCGTTTGGAAGAATCTTCGCGCGCCAAAGTCCGAAAAATTGCAGAAACAGAAGGATCAAATAGTGTGGATTGAGCAACAGATATCGTCTCCAGAGACGTGTGGGTTGTTGGACGAGACGATAGAGCCACTGCAGACCGGCTCGCTGCACCCAGGACGGCGGTTCGGAGACCAGTCCCGCGTGGTAATCGAACGCGGCGCCGACTGCCAGGATCGGCATGCTGACGACATCTTTGAATTCGTACGCAAAGACTTCCTGCCGCGGGCATCCCAGTCCTGCGAAGAGGATCTTCGCCCCTGAAGCCCGAATGCGTGTCGCGATCTCCTGCTTTTCATCGACCGATATGGTTCTGAAAAGTGAGGGTTCCGCACCCGCGATCTCGAGATCGGGGTACTGACGCCGGAGCTTCGCCACCAGACGCTCCAGAACCTCGGGCTTGCTGCCGTAGAAGTAAACCGGCAATCCGGAGCGTTCCGCCTCTCGCAGAACGTGCAGCGTTAGTGTCGGGCCGTACACGCGGTCCGGCAAACGTACCCCGTGCAACAGGCGCAACGCCCAGCGGACGGGCTGACCGTCCGGCGTAATCAGATCCATGCTGTTCAACCGCAGACGGTGCGCGTCGTCCTGCACTCCGGTCATGACTCCGTGAACGGCGAGCGCACTCACCGCGTACCCGCGGCCATCATGAGCGGCCGTGATAATGCGCTGTGTCGCGTCGGCGTAGGTGGTTTCGTCGACCAGAACCCCGAGCACATTGTGTTTCATGCGTGCACCGATTCCGTCCAGCGCTCGACATTCGCCTCATAGATGTCACTGAGTATTCGTTCGACGTTGTATTCCATGGTCCAGTTCGGGTACTGCGCCTGGAATCGTTCGTTACTGCCCACCCACCAGATGTGATCACCGATGCGATTCGTTTCCGAATAGGACCAGTCGATCTCTCGACCGCTGATCTCCTGGCTCATCTGAATCGCTTCAAGGACCGAACAGTGGCTGAATCTTCCACCGCCGATGTTGTAAACCTCGGCGACCCGCGGTTCACGATAAAACGCTTCAAACGCGCGAACCAGGTCGTTACTGTGAATTGCGTCACGGACCTGCTTTCCCTTGTAGCCGAACACGGTATACGGCGTGCCGGTCATCGCACAGCGCATGACGTAGCCGAGGAAGCCGTGCAATTGCGTGGCAGAGTGCCGTGGGCCGGTGAGTGTACCCCCGCGGAAACAGGCCGAACGGATGCCGAAATAGCGTCCGTACTCCTGCACCATCACGTCCGCAGCGACTTTGGATGCGCCAAACAAGCTGTGCAGCGTGTGGTCGATCGACATGTCTTCCTTGATACCATTTGAGTACGGATGGGATGGATCGAGCTCCCAGCGGGTCTCCTGCTCGATCAGTGGAAGCCGGTTCGGCGTATCACCGTACACTTTGTTCGTCGACGTGAAGATGAACACCGCGGCCGGGCAGTGCCGTCGTGTTGCTTCCAGGAGATTCAGCGTGCCGGTCGCGTTGATGTCGAAGTCGGTGAATGGTTCCCGGGCGGCCCAATCGTGCGATGGTTGTGCCGCGCAATGCACGATCAGGCTGATATCAGAACCGAAACGGTCGAACAGCCGGTCGATTCCCTCCCGATCACGAATGTCGATTTCATAATGGTGATAGCGATCGCCCAGTTCGTCCTGGAGCTGACGGATGTTCCACGCCGTCGACGCCTCGTCTCCGAAGAATGTGCGCCGCATATCATTATCGACGCCGACGATTTCCATGCCAATCCGGGCGAACTGCCGCACCGATTCCGATCCGACAAGCCCACCCGACCCCGTTACTATCGCGACTGTCATCTGCTCTTTCCTTACTCCACCCTGTGAAACGACCCATGTTGTCGAGTTTCCGGACGTTACCTGAATCGATCCATCCTGCCTTCTCACCTGCGATTACTGTAGTATGTTCGGGTTCCGAATGACGAGACGCCCCCTGTGCCTGCGGTACTAATTCACACTCGCTATGAGCACCTGGTTCGCGGCCGTCCGGTACCTGTGTACCGGAGGCGGCACACGGTCGCACCGCACATTTGATGCGCGAGTACGATTCGCACCTTCCGGCGATACGACGAAGATCAGGGTCACGAAACCTTGGGCTGCGTCTGAAAAGTGGGTGCCGGCGCGCCAGGTCTTGTCGCGCGCCGGCATCCTTAGCATGCGGTGTACCTGCGTGCCTTCCCATCAGTGTCACCGGTCCGCTCAGCACGCACGGTCCGGTGACCGGTGCAGATCAGCGATCTCTGCGTTTTCGGCAGATCGCGCTGATCGCGCACGTATAGCCGGTCGCTTCTGATTAGCCGCTCCATGCGACAGGCTACAGGTCCCACCGCGACCATGTTGACGTGTTTCCGCTTATCGAACTGGGCACTTACGATCAACCCACTTCATCTCGATCACTGCCGATCTAGAATGCGCCATCACGGCTTATCACCGCGCGGACGGTCAAAAGCAGAAGCTTCAGATCGAACCAGAACGATGCGCGTTCGACGTAGTAGATGTCGTCTGCCGTGTGTTTCCAGAGCATCTTGCGGCCACGGCCGGTGACCTGCCACCAGCCCGTGATGCCCTGAGGCACCGTCAACCGCTGATACTGCCACGGCTCGTAACGGTTCAGCATGATTTCCGGAAGCTCCGGCCGGGGACCAACCAGGCTCATTTGCCCGAGTACGACGTTGATCAGTTGTGGGAGTTCGTCCAGGCTGGTCTTCCGCAAGAATCGCCCGATCCGGGTGATCCGTTTGTCGTTGACATGTTTGTGCAGACCGTTGAGCTTGACTCCGGATCCGTTCGTCATGGTGCGGAACTTGAGCATCCGGAAGTATCGCCCACCCTGTCCGACCCGGTCCTGAATGAAGAGCGCCGGGCCGTGCGAGTCAAGCCGGATTGCAACCGCAATGAGGATCATCAACGGTGCGAACGCGATCAGCGCCAGCGAGGCCAATGTCAGATCGAGCGCCCGCTTGACATAGGGATATGCCGCCGTTGCATCCGAAGACGGTGTCTCGTGTGCGATCGCGTTGTAGTTCTGGAGTATGGCGCGCGCGTTCTGCGCGGCAAGCGTCTCGGGATCGAGTTCCCGAACCTGACCGCGATGTCCCTGGGGTCTGGTTGGTGCCGAAGGTGAACGCATAACCTCTTCAGTGACGGTCGCGAACGCCGGATCCAGTGTTGTCGAGTTCCTCGTGATATGGCGATTAGCCATGGTGCCCGCCTTCCCGAATGCGTCTTGGTACGATCCTGCCTCGTGCTGCGGCCTCACGGATCGTTCGCTCGAGAGTGCTGGCGGTCGACGGACATGAAAAGACCGGCTCCGAAAATCCGAAAGCCGGTTGCACCACTGGCTTCGCGCAGGCGAGGTGCCCAACTTGCAGCCCACGCTTCACAGCCTCTTAGGGAACTCTTCGATTGTCACCGGTTCAGCGTCCAGTCAACTATCTCGACTCTCGGGTGAACCTGATTGAGTAGTCTGTGTTCGCGCGTCGATCGCCATCCACATCCGACCAATGTGAATGTCAATTGCTTCCCGGAACCGAACTCGCGATTCCCGGTGCCGAACAAGCACGTCGCTTCGGGCCCGTCGGCGCTCGCGAAACAAGCTACTCAACACATACGTTTTTAGCGTATCAGCACCCATCTGTCAACCTTTGACTGAATGACACAGTTGGAGCGTGATCCTGCTCAGCAAGCGCGCCTTCACGACAGGCCGCCGAACCAGCGTCGGCACGGGCTCGCTGGAGCTCTCTTTTTCGTCCGAATCAGCGGCGTCACTGAGTTCGGGTGTCGGACAAACGGCCTGTTGCGGTCATGTCACTCGAGTACATGCGTACAGACACGTCAGACTCCAACTTCGCCGACATTGTCGGCAGGCCGATGGTGTTGCTACAATACGGGAGTGTATTGTTCGGTTGTTCATCGAGCGCTGAGGTGAATGAATGCCAGTCGTGGTGCATCTCAAGAACGGACGTCAGAAGGAACTGCCGATCGCGCAGTCCTGTACATGGAGCCCTGCAGCGACGCGACAAACAGGTCGTGATCCGGTGCCGCGCTGGCTGGTGTGCAAGAACGAGCGAGGCGAAACCGTCGGCACGTTCGAGGAGCATGATGTAATCGGGTTTAACGTGACTGCCCCGGCTGCAAAGTCACGTGTTCGCATTCCGGCATGGAAAAAAACTGCTGTTCGGTAAACGTTGCCGTTCAGTCGGATCAGGACAAAGCAGCAGTCCCGGCGCTATGCCGGGGCTGCTGTCTTCCATGAACAAAGAGTTGCCTGTTTGGGGGTAGGCAGCCCGGCCGCTTCGCCCGGCGACCGGTTGATACCGGTCACCCTGGCTGGCAACGGGAACCCGAAGGACTCGCCTGCTGCTCGACGCGCTGTTTCTCGCAGCTACTCCGAGTCTTCAAACAATCGGATGACCTCGAGGATCGTCGTTGCGATTGCGTCTTCTCCAGCCGTCTCGCTCGCCAGCGAATCCAGCATGATGCTTATGACGATCGGACGTTCCAGCTGTTCGATCCAGACGTATCCGAATACGTTCCGAACACCCGGAATCAGTCCGGAGACGCTGGCATATCGCACGTTCGCGTCGAGATCGCGGCCGAAGTAGTTGTACCCGGTGTTGTCGGCAATGACCCGCAGTTCCAGGACTTCCCGAAGCTCGCTCGACACTGTCTCGTCGACGATTTCGCCGTCGAGCAGGCGCTGGAAGAACATCGCGCCGTCACGAGCAGACGAATAGTTCTCGTTCGCGGGATCAAGGCTGCCGAGATAGCGTTGCATCCGGGTCTCCGGGTACCCGTGTTCGCTGGCGTACTCTGAAACGGCATCCAGCCCGCCGATCATGTCTGTCACGATGTTCGTTGCCGTGTTGTCACTGTATAGCAGCATGATCTCGATCAGCTCGTGGAGCGTGAGCGTTTCCGCGACGTAGTCAGCGCCTTTGAGGATCCCTGTCCCGGGCGCCTGGTCTCCGGCGCTGATCGTGTGCTCATCTTCCAGATCTATCTCGCCTGCCGCGGCTCGATCGTAGGCGGCGGCGGCAACCCAGAGCGAAATCGTGCTGCCTGCGGCAAT
>SKKR01000154.1 GCA_007123655.1 Thermomicrobiaceae bacterium | reverse complement strand
TCCGGATCTCGCCATTCAGTCATACGCTCAGAGCGAAAGCATCGTCGAGTTCCTGATCGAGGAACATGGGCACGAGCCGATCGCCCGGCTGCTCGCCGTCTACCAGGACGGTGTCTCGCATCGCGAGGCGGTCGAAATCGGGCTGGGAATGACGCTGGAAGAACTCGACGCGGCGTGGAAGGCGTGGCTCGGGTATGACGGCGATGACCCGGACGCGCTGGCCGGTGAACCCGCCTCCCCGGGGCTCATGCAGCGCACCGAAGACGTACTGTCCCGAACGGGTGTGATGCCGGTGCTGGTCATAGGTGGCGCGATCGTCGTGATCATGGGTGTGATGAAAATCGTCCGTGCCGTCAACGTGCGCGAACTCGATGAGGACGTCGGGCCCGAGGTCGAGTATTACGGACAGGATCTGGTCGACCGGCCCGAAGACTTCGAGGAATCCGAGACGTTCCACCAACATTGACATGAATGGTGTCAACTGCTAAGCTACCTCGAGTTAGCACTCTCGAGTTGCGAGTGCTAATCGGGGTGAAGAATCATGAGCGCGGAACTGAGCGCACGTCAACGGAGAATTCTCAAGCTCATCGTTCAGGACTACGTCCGGACCGGTCGCGCGGTCGGGTCAAAGTCCTTGATCGATCGGTACAAGCTGGACGTGAGCCCGGCGACCGTCCGGAATGACATGGGTGTGCTGGAGGAACTCGCGTTTCTGCAGCATCCCCACACGTCCGCGGGCCGGGTCCCGACGGACTCCGGGTATCGGTACTACGTCGAACATCTGCTGGGGAATCCACGTGTGCCGGTGAGCGAACAGATCCGGATCAGGCATCAGTTCCGTCAGGTGGAGATGCAACTTGCCTCGTCAGTGAAGCTGGCCGCCGCGGTGCTCGCGGAAGCGACCGGCAACATTGCACTCGTTTCCCCGCCACGGAGCGTTCGGGAAACGGTCAGGCATTTCGAGCTGATTAGCCTGCGCGACCGCCTGGTGTTGCTGATCCTGGTCACTCAGTCCGGGTCGGTTCATGAGGCTTTCCTGAACGTGGACACGCCGGTTTCGCAGGATGCGCTGAGCGAGAGCAGCAACCGCCTGATCCAGGAGATACGCGATCTCAGCTATCCGGACATCGAGCAGCAGGTGTCGTTGCACGAGGGACTGGACGCGATTGTACTGGAACAGATTTCGACACTCATGCGGCGAACCGAGCAGGAAAGCACGGCAGAACTGCATTCGGACGGACTGGAGCGGGCGCTGCGACAGCCCGAATTCTCCCAGGCCGATGTCGCGCAGCAACTCCTGGAGTTGCTCCGGGGCGGTGCGCTATTGTCAGTACTGATGCCTCAGACACGCCAGCGAGACGATGTGCAGATTTTCATCGGCTCGGAGAACATTTCGGACGACTTGCGCTCGTACGGCGTCATCATCACGCGATACGGCGCATCCAACGATGTTACAGGACTTCTCGGAATTCTTGGGCCGACCCGTATGCCGTACGACCGTTCGATTTCGACCGTTCGCTACGTTTCGGGCGTACTGAGCGATCTTCTCCGGCACGTCCATACCGGCGAACCGGAGCATTGATCCGGGTTCGGTCGCTACGGAAAGGACAGCGGTATGGAGCGCGATCCGAGATTTGACGATGGCGAAGAACCGGTCGAGCAGGTAGATGGTCAGGGCGAAGATGAAGCCTCGACCCTGTCTGAAAGTTCACCGGATTCGCCCGAAAGTGATGTAGCAGGAAGCATGGAAGAAGAACTGGAAGCTGAACGCCAGCGCTCGGCTGAACTGCTGGACCAGGCTCAGCGGGCGCGAGCCGAGCTGAAGAACTATCGCCGCCGTACGGAGGAAGAGATGGCCCGCATGCAAACGCAGGCGGGTGAACGCATCATCTCCAAGCTGCTTCCGGCGATTGACGATCTCAACCGCGCGATAGATCTGATGGATGACGAGTCCCGCTCGTCGTCCTGGGGCGAAGGCATCATTCTGGTCCAGCGCAAGATATGGTCGACGCTGGAGTCTGAAGGGGTCAAGCCGATCGAGGCGATCGGTCAGCCGTTCGACCCCAGCCTGCATGAGGCGATTTCAATGCAGGAAGGCGCGAACGGCGCAACGACGGTTATTCAGGAATTCCAGCGCGGCTACATGCTGGGAGACCGGGTGCTGAGGCCGGCAATGGTCGTCGTCGGAAATGAGAACGATGCGCCGGCCGCCGACCCGGAATCGGACGAACAACACACGCCGGATCGTCTGTTTGACACGAACGAGTAACGGAAGGAACTCATCTATGGGACGAACGATTGGAGTCGACCTCGGAACGACCAACTCGGTGGTGGCCGTCATCGAGGGCGGCGAACCGACGGTGATTCCGAACGCGGAAGGCGAACGCATCACCCCGTCCGTGGTCGCGATGACCAGCGGCGGAGAACGGCTGGTGGGACGGTTTGCGAAGCGCCAGGCGGTAACGAACCCGGAAAACACGATCTTCTCCGTCAAGCGCTTCATGGGCCGTCACTGGGAAGATGAGCAGACGCGTAAAGACGCAGAGCTCATGCCGTACGAGGTCCGGAAGTCGGACAAGGGCGGCATCGAGATCAAAATGGGCGACTCCTGGCACAGCCCGCCGGAGATCTCCGCAATGATCCTTCAGAAGATGAAGGCGGACGCCGAGGCGTATCTTGGCGAAACGGTCGACAAGGCGGTCATCACGGTTCCGGCGTATTTCGATGACACGCAGCGTAACGCGACCAAGGACGCCGGCCGCATCGCTGGCCTCGAGGTTCTCCGCATCATCAACGAGCCGACTGCGTCTTCGCTTGCGTACGGACTGGACAAGAAGGAAGATGAACAGATCGCGGTCTATGACCTTGGCGGCGGCACCTATGACATCTCGATTCTCGATCTGTCCGAGGGCGTCTTCCAGGTGCTGGCGACCAACGGCGATACGCACCTCGGTGGAGACGACTTCGACCAGCGGATCATTGACTGGCTGGCGGACGAGTTCAAGAAACAGGAGGGCATCGATCTCCGGCAGGACCGGATGGCCCTGCAGCGCCTGAAGGAAGCGGCGGAGAAAGCCAAGATTGAGCTCTCCAGCACACAGCAAACCGAGGTGAATCTCCCGTTCGTCACGGCGGACGCCTCCGGACCGAAGCACATGAACATCACGCTGAGTCGTTCCCGGCTCGAGCAACTCGTCGGTGATCTGGTCGACCGAACGGTCGGTCCGATGGACGCGGCATTGAAGGACGCGGAGATCGGGAAGGACAAGATCGACGAGGTCCTGCTGGTCGGTGGCCAGACCCGGATGCCGCTGGTGCAGAGCCGGGTCGCGGAGTTCTTCGGCCAGGACGCCCACAAGGGCATCAACCCGGACGAAGTTGTCGCCATCGGTGCCGCGATTCAGGCAGGTGTCCTCGGCGGCGAGGTCAAGGATGTGCTCCTGCTGGACGTCACGCCGCTGTCGCTCTCCATCGAGACGCTCGGCGGCGTCGCGACACCGTTGATCGAGCGGAATACGACGATTCCGACGCGCAAGAGCCAGATTTTCACCACGGCTTCCGACAACCAGAATCAGGTTGAGATCCACGTGGTGCAGGGCGAGCGCCCGATGGCGGCGGATAACAAGAGCCTGGGCAAGTTCATCCTGGACGGGATCCCGCCAGCTCCGCGCGGCGTGCCCAAGATCGAGGTAACGTTCGACATCGATGCCAACGGCATCCTGAACGTTACAGCCAAGGACCAGGCAACCGGCCGGGAGCAGAAGATCACTATCACGGCTTCCAGCGGACTCTCCGAAGAAGAGGTCCAGGAAATGATCAAACAGGCCGAGCAGCACGCCGAAGAGGACCGGCAGCGGCGAGAAGCGATCGAGTTCCGCAACCAGTCCGAGGCGATGGTGTACCAGGCCGAACAGACACTGGAACAGTACGGCGAACAGATCCCGGCCGAGACCAAACAGGAGCTCGAGACCAAGGTGGCCGACGTCAAGGACATCCTGGAGAACGACCGGGAGAATATCGACCGGCTTCGCCCGGCCCACGAGGAACTGGCTCAGACGCTTTCCAAGGTTGGATCCTCCATGTACGAGCAAGCCGGCGCGGACGGGGCAGCCGACGCCAACGGGTTCTCCGCTGACGGCCAGACTGACGAGGCGGCAAGCGAAGAAGAAGCGACCGTGGAAGGCGAGTTCCGCGAAGTGAACAACGAGCGGGACTGATCACCCCGCCGGGTGTCCGGAACAATCGTAAGAGCAACTGCGAACGGGTTGGGCGATATCGCCCAACCCGTTTTCACGTTCCGAATAGGAAAGGCGGTACCGGGGAACCACGACCGTTTTCGCCCCTCAAGTTGACCGCAGGCTGAGTGGGACCGAACTGTTCAGCTCTACGGAAGAAAGATCTCGAGGCTCTGTGCCGGAACGAGACTGCGGGTTCCGTTCGAAAACTCCACGTCAACCACATCCCGGGCAAGTCCCGGTCTGGATGGGTCATCGAGAACACCACTCCGACAGGTGACGACAATGCCAAGGTGTTCCGGGTCAACGAGCCGCGCCAGGGTCCCGTCTTGCACGTTCACCCGCTGCAGCGAGTCGTCACCGGAGATGGTCTGCGAAGTGACATAGAGTACCGGCCGCGACGTCAGGACATCGTCTGTGTCGGGGACCACGATACTCGCGTTCTGGCCCTCCTGTTCCGTAAGAAACTGGAAAACAGGTTGCGCCATTCGTCTCCGGCCAAACCCTTCGGTGACAAACACGGTAAGGGCCTGGGTCGCCGCACCATGAGCGGTATCGAACTCCCTCGGGCGCCGGCTCCAGACCAGCATAGACGCCGGGTCATTTTCCGCGGCGCCCAGGAACCGCCTGGTCTCGCCGTCGCTGATGCTTCCGACGATCACGCCTCGAGCACCGATCTCGAGCAAACGGCGCAGCGCAGACGTCCCAACTGTCATCCCACCGAGAATGATGCAGTCCCGGAAGTCCGGAATGAGCATATCGGCGGTCAGCTCTCGGTCTGCTCGATCAACGGCCGTGCGCAGTTCACCATATGTGTCCCGCCCCAGTCCGAGCGCCCCCTGAACGCGGCTCCCGCTTGCGCGAAGCGAAACACCGCGCCGTTCGAGCACGGAGTCAACCTCGCCATAGATCATCGAATACAGAGTCTGCGGGCTTCCCTCCGGAGTGAGTGTGGCAACACCGGTTGA
>SKKR01000495.1 GCA_007123655.1 Thermomicrobiaceae bacterium | reverse complement strand
GGTGGCGGAGTTTCTCCAGACCTCCAACCGCGAGTGGGTCGTTGATATTGCCGGCTCGATGTCCAGAGTGTTTGATCCGCAGAATCCGATCTATCAGATCGTCTACTTCTCGATGGTCGTCGGGTTCACCTACTTCTACACTATGGTGCTATTCCAGCAGCAGCACATCGCGGAGAACCTGCAGCGGCAGGGCGCGTTCATCCCGGGGGTTCGCCCGGGTCGGAACACTGACGCCTATCTGACGCGCGTGCTGATGCGGATCACACTCGTCGGCGCGCTGGCGCTCGGCACGGTGGCGGTGCTTCCGTTCATCGTTGCAGAGATCACCGGTGTGACGGCGCTGTTCCTCGGCGGTACGTCACTCCTGATTGTGGTCGGGGTGGCAGTCGATACCATGCGGCAGCTCGAGGCGCAGCTGATGATGCGCAACTATGAAGGCTTTATCCGGTAGGGAAGGGGCGAACACGTGACGGCGCATTCCGTCAACTACGTGATCATCGTCGGCCCGCAAGGTGCCGGAAAAGGTACGCAGGCCGCCGCGGTCGCCCCGGAACTTGGCCTGGAACACGTCGCCACCGGCGACCTGTTCCGGGCCATTCTGAAGACAGACTCCGACCTGGGCGACGAGGTACGCCACTACTACGACCAGGGCGCACTGGTACCCGACGAACTGACTGTCCGTGTGCTCTTCGCCCATATCCAGCGCATGCAGGAGTCCGATCCTTCGATCTCGGGGGTTCTCCTGGATGGCTTCCCCCGGAACCGGGAACAGGCTGACGCACTGGATTCGGCACTGGAGGACCGGGGCGAGGCGATCTCAGCCGTTGTACTTGTCGATGTGCCGCGCGACGAACTGATGAAGCGCCTCACCGGTCGCCTCATCTGCAGCGAGTGCGGAGCGACCTATCATAGTGAGTTCAATCCTCCGGCGAACGGTGAGTCGTGCGACGTGTGTGGCGGTAGCCTGTACCAGCGGAGTGACGACACTCCGGAGGCAGTCGCGCAGCGGCTCGACATTTACTACGAGCAGACCGAGCCGATCCTGCAGCACTATCGCGAACAGGACCTGCTGGTTGAAGTTGACGGGAATCAGGAGATCGACGCGGTAACGCGCGAGATCCTTCAGGCTCTTCGTCCACGGGTGAACACCTGATGACGGTTTCATTGAAATCAACACGAGAAGTCGAACTCATGCGGGCGGCCGGCCAGATCGTCGCCGAGGTCCACGAACTCCTGCGAGAACGTGTCGCTCCGGGCGTCACCACTGGTGAACTGAACAGGATCGCCCACGAGCACATTATCTCGTCGGGCGCATATCCGGCGTTCCTGGGATATAGCGGGTTTCCGGCGAGTATCTGTACGTCGGTCAATGAGCAGATCGTCCACGGGATTCCTGGTGATCGCGTGCTCTACGAAGGCGATATCGTTTCGATCGACGTCGGTGCGATCTACGAACGCTACTACGGAGACGCCGCCCGGACGCTACCAGTCGGGGAAGTAGCCCCGGAGGTGTCGCGGCTGATCAGTGCCACGGAACGGTCATTCTGGGCGGGCGTGAACTACGCGACGCCGGAGTACCGCCTCGGAGATGTCGCGGCCGCGATTCAGGAATGTGCTGAAGGATGCGGGTTCGATGTTGTCCGGGCTTATGTGGGCCACGGGATCGGCCGGGAAATGCATGAAGCGCCACAGGTCCCGAACTTCGGTGAACCGGGAACCGGGCGAAAGCTCAGACCCGGGATGACGCTAGCGATCGAACCCATGCTCAACATCGGTGGTTCGGATACGCGTGAACTCGAGGACGGATGGACCGTGGTTACCGCGAGCGGCGGCTACTCGGCGAATTACGAGAATACGGTGCTGATAAGAGACGGTGAGCCGGAGGTGCTCACGATGCTGGCGCACGCTGTGGTATAATGTTCGTTTGTGGCGCACGGAGCTTCCTGCGCCGATTTCGCGTGTCTCTGGTCGTGTGGCGTGATTCATTTACTGACCGGACTCCGCGACGCCCGAACGGTAACAGCGTGCAAACGAGTGCGAGAGCCCGCAAGCTCCGGTTGGAGCGCCGGGCGATCTGGAAACAGGAGAACGAGCGT
This sequence comes from Thermomicrobiaceae bacterium, assembly GCA_007123655.1. GTDB lineage: Bacteria > Chloroflexota > Chloroflexia > Thermomicrobiales > Thermomicrobiaceae > SLMJ01. The sequence goes on along the minus strand of SKKR01000495.1, from coordinate 3,115 downwards.
GAAAGTATCAGCCTCCGTCAAGCGGCGGTGTGATAACTGCCAGATCATCCGGCGCAAGGGAGTGGTCCGGGTGATCTGTTCGAATCCGAAGCATAAGCAGCGGCAAGGCTAGAAAGGCGGGCTCGGTGGCACGTATCGCAGGCGTTGACCTTCCAAGGGACAAGCGGGTCCTGATTGGCCTGACCTACATCTACGGTGTTGGCCACACCACCAGCAAGCAGCTGCTGGAGCGCACCGGAATCGGTGAGGACACGCGCGTCCGGGACCTCACCGATGATGAGATTGCCCGGCTTCGCGAGATCCTCGAGCGCGAGATGCTCGTTGAGGGTGACCTGCGCCGGGATGTCAATATGAGCATCAAACGTCTCATGGATATCGGGTGCTATCGCGGCCTACGCCACCGACGCGGCCTGCCAGTGCGCGGCCAACGCACCAAGACGAACGCGCGAACCCGGAAGGGACCTAAGCAGGGAATCGGGTCCCGGAAGAAGGGACGCTAGGTTCGTCGGAACACGGTTGTTACGGAAATCTCGGGATCGACGAGCAGAACCGGCTGGAGAGGCGAAAGCATGGCGGATCGACGACGTGGACGCGGACAGCGAGGGCGAGTACGACGTCGCGACAGGAAGAATATTCCTCGCGGGAGCGCGTATATTCAGGCGACCTTCAACAACACGATTATTACCCTGACTGATCAGGCTGGAAATGTTGTTGCCTGGTCGAGCGCGGGTGCCAGCGGCTTTAAAGGCTCGAGAAAGAGCACACCCTACGCCGCGCAGGTTGCCGCAGAAGGTGCCGCCCGCAAGGCGATGGAGCACGGAATGCGCTCCGTTGAAGTCTTTGTCAAGGGACCCGGCTCAGGACGCGAAATGGCGATTCGTTCCCTGCAGTCGGCAGGATTGCAGGTATCGTCGATCGCCGACATTACGCCTATACCGCACAACGGATGTCGACCGCCGAAACGACGGCGCGTCTAGGGCGGAACTGGCGCCACGCGTGCGAGTACACGCGCCGGGGTGCATTTCTGCGTGCAGATATTGCCCGGACGTGAATTGATCGAGTCCGGGTTGCGGTTCGAAACGCAAACATTCGCGCATGATTGCGCTGGCTCCGGCGAGTTTCCGGGGCTTTACGACGATTCAGGCAGCGCCAGGCGTTGCGCAAAACGGTCGAACGGACGACGTCGATTGTCAACCGGATTACCTGGCGCATTGAGGTCAGAGGAGGCGAATTCGCTTGTTGGAAATAGCTCAGCCGAAGGTACAGGAAACCGAAACCGGTCATAACTACGGCCGGTTCGTTATTGACCCGCTAGAGCCGGGATACGGGATTACGATAGGGAACGCGCTCCGGCGGATTCTGTTGCGTTCGCTTCCCGGTGCTGCGATCACGCGAGTCCGAATTGCCGAAGTCTGGCACGAGTTCTCGTCGGTCGAAGGGGTTCGCGAAGACGTCACAGAGATCGTGCTTAATCTCAAGCGCGTGCGACTTCGCATCGAGTCCGAATCGTTCCAGGAAGCGCGCGCCAGTCTGTTCTTCCAGGGAAGCGGCCCGGTTACGGCCGGAGACGTTGATTGGCCGGGCGAACTCGAAGTAGTGAACCCGGATCAGGTGATTGCCCATCTCGACAGCGACTCTTCCCGGGTCGAAATGGATCTCGTCGTCAGCCGCGGACGCGGCTACCAGCCCGCCGAAGCGCAGGAGATTTTCACGATCGGTGAGATCCCGGTCGACGCCATCTTCACCCCGATCGAGAAAGTCAACTACGTGGTGGAGCACACCCGCGTCGGTCAGATGACGGACTACGATCGGTTGATTCTCGAGATTATCACTGATGGAACGATCGAGCCGGCGGACGCGCTCTCCCAGGCGGCGCAGATTCTGGTCGATCACGGGCGACTGATTGCTGACTTCAACCGTGATGCCGCGGAGCAGACTGAAGAGGCCGCGGCTGCGATTCCCGAGGTCGACAATCGCCCGCTTTCCGAACTGGGCCTGTCACCGCGTGTTCTCAATGCGTTGCGCAGCCGGCAGATCGAGCGCGTGGGACAGGTTATGGCGATGGAGCCGGACCAACTGCTTTCGATCCGGAACTTCGGTCCTCGATCGCTGCAGGAACTGCGTGACCAGCTCGAGGCCCACGGGTATTCGTTCGCCGCGCTGGACGCACTGGTCGGTGGTGGCTCACAGTCGTCCGATGGGAATGAGGAGACAGAGGGATGAGGCACAGAGTCAAGGGGCGGAAGCTGGGCCGCAACGCCGCTCAGCGCAACGCGTTGATGCGAAACCTTGCCGTTTCGTTGGTTCTGCATGAGCGGATCAAGACCACCGAGTCCAAAGCGAAGGAACTTCGACCGTACGTCGAGAAGCTGGTCTCGATTGCGCGGGAGGATTCTCAGCATCATCGGAATGTCGTCATGTCCCGGCTTTCGGACGACCGCGCGGTTGCGAAGCTGTTTGACGTCATTGGACCGCGATTCGAAGATCAGCCTGGTGGCTACACGCGGATCTACAAGGTAGGGCATCGCCGGGGCGACAACGCGGAGATGTCGCTCATTGAATTCATCGCCTGAGGTGCGGATCGATTGGTCTTCCTGTGGCGAGCGAGCGACCGGTTCGAATCGACCTTGGCTATCACGGTTACGGGTTTTCCGGCTCGCAACGGCAATCGGGAGTTCGGACGGTTCAGGAAGAACTCGAGTCCGCGCTCAAGCAGGTCACTCGCCGGCGGACTACGCTGGCACTTGCCGGCCGGACTGACAGCGGGGTTCACGCGGTTGGGCAAGTCGCGTCAGGTACGGTGAACTGGGACGGCGAGCTGGAGCGACTGAGATACGCTCTTGACTCGGTAACCGGAGAAGACCTGGTCGTCTATGGCGTATCGGATACGGACCCGACGTTTCACGCGCGGTTCAGTGCCGTCAGGCGGGAGTACAGATATCGGGTATTCGTCAGTGATCGCGCTCCAGTTCTCCTTCAGGGACTCGTCTGGTGGCTTCGCGGCACGGTTGCGCTGGACCAGTTGAATGAAGCAAGTGAGATTCTGGTTGGCACGCATGATTTCCGATCGTTCTCGGGGCGTGGAACCGGCAGTGGAGACGCGGTTGTCGAGACG
>SKKR01000505.1 GCA_007123655.1 Thermomicrobiaceae bacterium | reverse complement strand
CGAGTCCGACGAGATCACGGTCGTAGGGCCGGTGCGATCAATCCAGCAGGTCGACCACGCGGAACTGGAAATCCAGATCGACGGACGAACCTCGGGGTTCACCGAGTCAATCGAACCCACGCTCGTTGACGAGGACGGCAACGAAGTCGCGGGAGTCCAGTCCCAACCGGAACAGCTCTCCGTAACCGTGTCGCTCGACGTGCGCGGGCAGGTCCGAACGGTGATTCCAGTGATCGTCGGAGACGACGCCCTGGAGCCCGGTTACGAACTGGTCGACACCACGGTTCTCCCGTCGGACGAGGTAGTCGTTGACGGGCCGGATGAGGATCTGACAGGCGTGTTCTTCGTCACGACTGAACCCGTGGATGTGTCCGGCTGGAGTGAGTCGACGGTGGTTCGCGATGTCGAACTGGATCAGTCACGGCTGCCGGACTCCATCGAACTCGAGACCGAAACGGTGCATGTCTCAGTGGAGATTCGACAACAGGTACATCAGCGCGAGCTGAGCGACGTGCCGATCGAGGCAATGAACCAGCCATCAGGGCTGGATCTGGAGTTAGCACCCGCGGCGGCAACCGTGATACTTGAGGGGTCGAGATCAGCAGTCGAGACGATCGATCCGGATGAGGTAACCGTTTTCGTCAATCTGTCGGGAGTGGAAGCCGGCGAGCACGACCTGGACCTGGAAATTATCGTCCCCCCACAGGTTCAGTACCGGGAGATCGTGCCGGCCAGTGTGACCGTGTTCCTGGAGGACTCGGATCAAGATGGAGACGAATGACGCGCCGCACTGATTACGATCAGGATGACGGACTCGATTCGACCTGGTGTGTCAACAGAATCGCCTCGGCAACATCCCGAATCGACTTGCGAGAATCCATACTCGTTCGCCGCATCCTGCTGAATGCCTCCGCCTCGGTAAGGCCGTGAACTTCCATGAGCACGCCCTTCGCCCGTTCGATCGTCTTCCGGGCTTCGAGCTTCTCCCTGAGATCATCGACCTCAGATTCCATCAGGCGCATTTCGTGAAATCTCGCCAGCGCGAGTTCGATCACCGGCATCAGTTCGCTTTCCCGGAACGGCTTCACCAGATAGCCGACCACGCCGGCTGTCTTGGCGCGTCCGATCAGGCCTTCATCGCTATAGGCCGTCAGCAACACCACAGGAGCGATGCGCTCGTCCGAGATATGATGCGCGGCCTCGATACCATCCATGGCCGGCATTTTGATGTCCAGAATGACGAGATCGGGCCGCAAGTTTCTGGAAAGCTCCAACGCCGTCTGCCCGTCGCTCGCCTCGGCGGCCACTTCGTAACCGAGATTGGTCAGGATTTCCCTGAGGTCCATCCGAATGATTGACTCATCGTCCGCGATGACGATACGAGGGCGACGATACTCGTCATTCATGGATCGACTCCTCAAGGAAATACCGCCGGCCAGGGCGGCCGGGCGACAATTAATACTGCATCGCGAGTTGAGTGTGGTCGGGGCGAGAGGATTCGAACCTCCGACCGCCGGTACCCCATACCGGTGCGCTACCGGACTGCGCCACGCCCCGATTCCGCCCATGAGAATGAGCTGATTGGATTCTAACATACGGCGAGACAGCCGATAAACGGGAAACACCTTCAGACGCGGTACCCCAGAACGCAGACTTCGGTGACCGCGCCACCGATCTCATGATCAAGAAAACTGCCTCGCGAGGTAAAACTCGCGAGGCATGTCACTCCGCGTCTCGAAGGGGACCTACTTCAACTCGACCGTTGCGCCGGCTTCCTCCAGGCGAGCCTTGGCAGCGTCAGCCTCTTCCTTGGCCACGCCCTCCTTGATCGCCTTGGGAATCGCCTCAACCATGTCCTTGGCCTCCTTGAGGCCGAGTTGCGTCAGTTCGCGAACCGCCTTGATGACCTGAATCTTCTGCGCGCCGACGTCCGTCAGCATGACATCGAATTCGGTCTGCTCTTCGACCTCCTCGGCCGCGGCCCCGGCGGCCGGAGCGGCAGCGCCGGCAGCGGCTACAGGCGCCGCCGCGGTTACGCCGAATTTGTCCTCCAGCTGCTTCACCAGCTCGGAGAGTTCGAGCACCGTCATCTGCTCGATCGTCTCAATAAGTTCTTCCATCTTTTCCTGTCCGACAGCCATTGGGCTTATCCTCCTGATGTCGTATATCGTTCAAGTACTGTTCCAGAACGAGGGCTACGAAGCTTCCCCGCCTTCTTCAAGCTGGGCGGCGCGGGCCTGCAGCACGTACGCGAGCGAGCGAATCGGTCCTGAAAGAACGCCTACCAGGCCGTACAGCGGGGCGTTGAGTCCCCCAACGACCTTCGCGAGGAGTTCGTCACGGCTCGGAAGCGTCGCCAGGCGCTCGACTTCGGCTGCCGGGATGATGGTCCCTTCAAGCACGCCTGCCTTGATTTCCAGAATCCGCGAGGAACGCGCGAAATCGTTCGTCGCTTTCGCGGGGCCGACCGGGTCATCACCTGTTGTGACAATTGCCGTTGGTCCTTCCAGGAATTCGCGAATCTCGCTCATCCCGATGTTGTCCGCCGCGATTCCGGTGAGCGTGTTCTTAACGACCCGGAACGACGAGTCCTGCTCCTTGAGATTGCGACGGAACGACTGCATCTGCGTAACATTAAGCCCGCGATAGTTCGCCAGAATCGTCAAATTCGATCCTTTTAGAAGCTCCGCAATCTCTTCGACTTGTTTCTCTTTCTCCGGCGTTGGCATCGATGTTCACCTCCTTCCCGTCAGGATTTCCTGACCGCTGAACTGAAAAAGCCCTTGCGCACAAGGCGCAAGGGCTGAATGCTCGTTCAGAAACAGAACGGAGGTACAGGATTCAGTCCTTGTTCGCCTCGGCTGGAGATTAAGCACGAATGCGCCAGCGGTCTTCAGCGGTCGGATTCAGTTGTCGGAAACGACGGTACGGCGCCCGAAGGCTAGGCCGCTGCCACCGAGTTTCCGGCTGTTTGCTGCGCCTGGGCAACATCAACCGGAACACCGGGACCCATTGTACTCGTCAGCGTGATGCTGCGGCAATAGATGCCCTTGATGCCCTCAGGCTTTTCCCGGAACACAGTGTCGACGACCGCGTTGAAGTTCTCCAGGAGTTGTTGCGCGTCGAAACTCTTCTTCCCGATCTCGATGTGCAACAGGCCAGTGCGGTCATTACGGAACTCGATTCGTCCGCCCTTGAGGTCACGGATGACATCGGGCAGGTCTTCGACTTCCCGCACAACGGTGCCAGAACGCGGGTTTGGCATGAGGCCGCGCCGGCCGAGGATCCGGCCAAGCCCACCGACCTTGCTCATCTGGTCAGCGACGGCGATCGCCGCATCGAATTCCAGCCAGCCGCCCTGGATCTTCTCCACCAGGTCATCGCTGCCGACATAATCGGCGCCGGCGTCCTGAGCGACTTTCTCTGCCTCGCCAGCCGCGAAGACCAGCACGCGGGTTTCTTTTCCGGTGCCATGAGGAAGCGTGACGGATGTCCGAAGTTGCTGATCGGCCTGTCTCGGGTCGATCCCCAGCCGGAAATGAGCTTCGATTGTCTCATCAAAGTTGGCGTAGGCCGCCTTCTTGACGAGTTCGATCGCTTCCTCCGGCGCGTAGTATGTATCGGGCTCGATGAGCTTGGCGGCTTCGAGGTACTTCTTGCCACGTTTCGGCATTGAATCTGACTCCTTCCGTGGTACCAGCGGGCGGATGCCCTCCCACGTCACTCCGGAAGCCGGTTGTTCCGGCTATTCGACGATGCGAATCCCCATGCTGCGCGCGGTACCTTCGACCTGTTTCATCGCACCTTCAATGTCGACAGCATTGAGGTCCGGCATCTTGGTCTCGGCAATCTCGCGTACCTGGTCACGCGTCACCTGACCAGCCGTTTCGGCACGCACGTGACTGGCGCCCTTATCGACTCCGGCCGCCTGCCGAAGCATCTCCGAAGCCGGCGGTGTCTTGGTGATAAAGGTGAATGAGCGGTCCTCATATACGGTGATCACCACGGGGATTACCTGACCGGCAAGGTCGGCGGTCCGCTCGTTGTATTCCTTGCAGAAATTCATGATCGCCACGCCGTGCTGACCGAGCGCCGGGCCGATCGGAGGGGCCGGCGTCGCCTTTCCGGCGGGAATCTGCAGCTTGATATAGGCTCGAATCTTCTTCGCCAACTGACTTACCTCCCTGTGGTCCGAGCGGGAATGTCATTCCCTCCCACGCTTCAACACATACCAAACCCGTCCGGGCGCCCTGCGCTGCCGGCCGGTCAGGCTTCTCGTTCGACTTGCAGGAAGTCCAGGGTTACCGGTGTCTCCCGACCGAAGAACGACACCAGGACCTTTACCTTGCCGCGCTCGTGGTCAATGTCATCCACGGTTCCGCGGAAGTCGCTGAATGGTCCGTCAATGATCCGCACAGTGTCGTCCAGAGCCAGCGTCACCGTCACCTTCGGCGCTTCAGCGTGCATCCCCTTGAGGATCGCGTCCACCTCGGATTGATCCAACGGGCTCGGGCGCGCGGTCGTTCCGACGAATCCGGTCACCCCGGGTGTATTGCGTACAACGCTCCAGGATTCGTCACTCATGTACATCCGGACGAGCACGTAGCCGGGAAACACCTTCCGTTGCACACTGTGCCGCTGACCCGACTTGATCTCGACTTCCTCTTGCGTCGGTACAACGACCTCGAAGATCAGATCCGTCATATCCATCGTGTCAACGCGGTGTTCCAGGTTCTGGCGGACCTTGTTTTCGTAGCCAGAATATGTGTGGACGACATACCAGTCGCCCGGAAGCTCTTCTTCCGGGACCTCACCGGCTTCGATCTGCTCGTCGGTTAACTCTTCGGTCGCGACCGGTCCACTCTGCTCTGCACGGCGCTGCGCGAGCCGTTCACGGAGTGATCGTGCCATGCTAGCCTCCTAAAACGCCCGGATCGCTTCCCACAAGCGGACGAAGATCGCATCGATCCCACCGAGGAGCGCTCCAAGGATCGCAGCGAGCGCGATCACCACAATGGTCAGGTTCCGGGTCGTCTCACGGTCCGGCCAGGTAACCTTCTTGATTTCATTCTTGGTGTCTCGCACGAGTTGTTTGAGACCGGCAAGACGAGAGGGAGATTCTCGTTCCGCTGCTTTTCCCTTGGACTTTGTCCTGGTCGCCATTAGACCTTCCTTATGGCATTGATGTCATAGATCAACGCCGGCCATCCGATAT
>SKKR01000297.1 GCA_007123655.1 Thermomicrobiaceae bacterium | reverse complement strand
TACGGGAGTCGACGGCGGAGGGCGATGTGTCCGTCAAAATCATCCGGAATCAGCGGCTCTTCGATCCACCTCAGCCGGTACGGTCTCAGTGTCTCGGCAAGCTGGACGGTGTAGTCCACGTCGAACGCCATCCAGCAATCGAGCATCAAATCACAGTCGTCGCCGATTTGCTGCCGGGTTTCGGCAACGAACTCCTCGTTCTTCCGTATGCCGTCCAGTCCATCCGCAGGCCCATATGGACACGCCAGCTTGAACGCCCGAAAGCCGAGTTCCTGGTACCAGTCAACGTCGTTCCCAGTCGCGTAACAGGGGATCGCCTCCTGCTTCGGACCGCCGAGCAGTTCGTAGACCGGCTTTTCGAGTAACTTTCCGAGCGCATCCCAGATTGCGATGTCGATCGCACTGATTGCGTAGGACGCGAGACCGACGGTTCCGTATGGCGTTGTCAGGCCGAACATCATGTCGGCGAGTTTGTCAGTGGCGAACACGCTCTCGCCGATCAGTAGTGGCCCGAGGTGATCTTCGATGACCGAGGCCACGGGACTGCCGTTGATCGACTGGCCGAGTCCGGTGGTTCCGTCTTCAAGGGTCACGCGGCACCAGACGTCGTCCCAGTCCGGGCGCCAGAGACTGCGGTGCGCTTTGAACCGGGGAAACCTGGACATCGGGTTGGCAACTTCATCCCTGGGCTCCCAGGGTTGCCGTCGGGGAGTGGAGCGGTGCTCATGAGGTGGTCGATTCAGCCGGAGTGCCTCGATCGACGAAATCTTCATGGGTTCTCAATCGATCCAGATCGGGTTCGACCATGCCCGCCGCCCGAGACGGTCGATGATCGTTACTCTGAAATGACCACCCTGTACCCGGTCCAGCGGGATCTCCGCACGGGTTATTTCCAGGCCATGAAGGTCTGTGGTTCGCTGCGCGCGGCCGCAGACCTGGACTGACGTTACCGGACTGCACGCGATCTGAACCTTGTCGCGGTCAGGCGACACGGCGATATCGTGGAACTGTGGCCCCTGCGAGCTGTAGAAGTGACCCGACTTGATGGCACTCAGAAGTGCGTCGGGATCGAGCGACTCTGACTTGACCATCACCCACCCGCCGAACAGATCGGGCCGGTCCGGTTTCCCGTGCGTGTCATCCGTGGCGATCGCGTGCAAGCGCTGTCCTTCACCGAGCAGAAGGTCGGCCAGATACCAGCCGTAGCCGCGGTCGTTGGCCATCGCACACGTCAGGTTGAAGATCTCCACAGCGTGCGCCGCGTCAACGGAGCGCCCGTCCTCGATTGTCATGCTGTACCAGTGGGGATGGGCGAGTGCGACATAGGCGCCGGCGTCTCTGGCGCGCCGGGCCAGCGCGGGGCCGTCTTCATCCGGGGATGCCGCCGGGAAGTCGGCCGGAAGCCCGACAGCCAGGATGTGCCAGTCCTCCCCGTTCTGCAGTGCCGGGGGATGAAGCTCCGCACCGAGAATCGTGGTGAAGTGTTCATCTCTGAAGTGCCTGGTGTCGGTGACCGGGTAGCCGAAGCGTTCCCGGAAGTGGTCGGTAACGGCGATGAAGTCGTATCGATTGCGGCGATACTCCTGAACAAGCCGCTCCGGGGAAAGCGCGCCATCGGAAACATCCGAATGGGCGTGCAGGTTGCCCCGGTAGAACGACCCCGGTTGCGCGAACGGAAGACTGTGCATCAACAAGCTCCAGGTTCTGATCCCATTCTCCGGCCCGTCATGAGCCGAGTGCAGATTGACATGTCCGGCGAATCGGAGCAAGCGAGGTCCGGCTCAGGGTGGATCCTCAGGCAGGTCGAACTCCTCCGGGACATGATCCCCGCACGCGTGAGTTGACATGAGGTCACTCCAGCGCTCCCGGTTTTGCCAGTCGTCGATTGTGTCCCTGGTAATGCGCTCGTTGATGACATACATGTTGATTTGTGTCAGTTCGATCCCCCGGTTCTCCAGGTAGTCCCGGCAGATCCAGTCCGCCAGGTGTCGAGGAGGTGTACCGTGCTCGCCGGCCCGGCGGATGGTGTTCATGTAGAAGCGCTCGCGATAGTTCCCGTATTGCTTCTGGAGCTGGTCGTACGGGCGTTCGAAGGTGAATGGGCGGTCATTGTAAACGTCCAGCAATTCGCCGTCCGCGGTCCTGGCGGGAAACACATAATAACGGTCCGTCGTGCGTGGATTCGGCGCGAACACAGTCCACTGCGACTGACGCACGCCGAAGCGCCGGAACTCGTCTTCCACCCGATCCTCCACCGAGCTTCGGTCCCATTCAATGATCTCTTCATCGTCCAGGAACCAGATGGTCGGGAACACGAACAGCGAAATGATCAGCAGAGTCATTCCGATGTCGAACACTCCGTCGCGGACCACTGAGGGAAGTGGCCAGGGGTTCTGCAACCTGGGCCAGGTCGATGCGACTCGCCGCCCGGCTTGCTCGATTCCGGACCTGGTGGGTTCGATCACCTGGCCCCAGACGCGGCGCGGCCGCAGCAGCGCTTCGAGATCATCCCAGAACCGGGTCGGGAAGAACAGGAACACACCGGCCATCCCGACCCAGCCGAAACCGCCGATGCGCACGGTGATCGAGAAGGAGAAGTGCGCCATGAACAGCATGAAGGCGTATGCCGTCCGGTACCATCCGGGAAGGAGCAACATAACGATCGATCCGACCAGCAGGAAGTACCACATGGTCCCGAAGATCTCGAGCAAGGTGGGAAACTGCCTCAGCGGCTCTGCCAGGAAGTACGTCATGTCATCCAGACCGAAGATGAGCGGGGTGGCTTCCCTGGAGTTCCATTGCGGTCCGTTAACCTTGTGAATCCCGTTTACGGTGTACATGTAGATCATCTGGAGCAGGATCGCGAACGTTGCCAGGTTGGCGATTCTCGCGCGAGGCGCTCGCTCTCGCTGGAGGGAGTCGATTGACCAGCGTTCCCCGAGCGGGAGGAAGATGGCCCAGAACATGAGCAGTCTGAACAGGGTATCGGCGTGACTGAGGATGAGCGGGTTGTGGTGATCGAGGGAAATCACCAGGATAAATGACGCAATGATGGCAAAGGTTGACTTGTACCCGATGATGAGCTGAACAGCGATGATGCCCGAGACCAGGAATATCAGTGCGATAACGGTGGGATCCTGTGTGTAGAAGTAGACGGAGAATGCATTGGCGACGGTGCGCGCTTCCGCAAGCTCCTGAGGAACAACCCCGTCGTCGGTGTAGAAGTAGGTGAAGGTGCTGGCGCGTGCCAGCAGGTCACCAATGATCAGTAGACCCACGAAGATGCGGAACACGGCCAGCGTGCGGGTGTCTATCGCGATGCAGTCAACGAGATAGCGGCCAACACGGCCGAGTGCGTTCGACACAGGGTCTCCGCCTTCTAACTTCGTTTCACGCCGTGCGGACGGTCGCTCAATACGCTAGCCTAATCTTGCGCTGGCACATCGGCGATTTCAACCAGCCGAGAGCCGGAGCCGGTTCTGTGCGGCGGCGGCGTTCCATGCAACCGGGGAGTGCTGTTCTGCCAACGTCGTTTCAACGGAACGAAATGGGAATCGATGACATCGGCAGATCTGACGCTCATATCGGGTGGCACATTCGTGGCACAGTGCCCCAGCGGTGAGGTTCTGGAGCCCGCGCGCCACGGATTGTTCGCCACGGATACGCGACATCTGTCGCGATACACAGTGTACGTCAACGGCTCGTCTCTGGAACTGCTCGGTTCGGAGGTGACCGCTCCCGACTCCTGCGAGATCTTCCTCGCGAATAGCGGTTCCTCCGGCCTGCCAGTCTCCACAGTTCAGCTGCGTCGGAGGCAGTCCCTGGGCGAATCCTTTTCGGATCGCTTCGAGATTAAATGCTTCGCGGATGAGCCGATAGATCTGCTCGTCCGGCTCGAGTTTGCCGCGGACTTCGCGGACATCTTCGAGATTCGCGGGCTCCTGCCGGCGCCAGAGGGCCGCGAACAGGGGGACTGGACCGGCGCCCAACTCGTCCTGCGGGACCGGCGCCGTCCGAACGAACGCAAGACCCGGATCAGATTCGATCCGGTTCCGGATGACGGTGACGAGCACTCCGTCACGTACCGGAGTCGTCTGGGATACGGTGAGTCGATCTCCATCCAGGTAGACATTTGCTGGGAAGTCCCGGAGCACACCTCATCTCTGCCGCATCCGGTGACCCGATCGGGATCTCCGGATGACCCGCGCCGCGGACCGCCGACCGGAACGGCGAACCTGGACACCGATGATCCGGTGCTCGAGCGGGTTGTCCAGCGGGCGATCCACGATTTGCGCACCCTCGATCTTCCGCTCAGTAGTGGCGACGTGATCCCGGCCGCCGGTGTTCCCTGGTATCTGACCATTTTCGGGCGGGACTCCATTCTGGCGAGCTATCAGGCACTCATGCTGGGGCCCGGCCGGGCCGCAGGAACGCTCCGAACCCTGGCTGCCTATCAGTCCTTCGACGACGACCCCGGTCGCGATGCGGAGTCTGGAAAGATGCCGCACGAGATCCGATTCGGGGAGGCTGCGCTGAGCGGGGCCATCCCGCACGCCCGCTACTACGGGACAGTCGACGCGACTCTGTTGTGGATGATGCTCCTCGCCGAGACGCTCCGGTGGACAAACGACCGAAGCCTGGCCGCAGACATGCGCCCGTCGCTCGAACGTGCGCTCGTCTGGATGTCTGAGACTCGCGCGCGACGCCGGGACGGATTCATTGGCTATCGCCGGCGAGCGCCGGGGGGACTTCGCAATCAGGGCTGGAAGGACTCGGAAGACAGTATCCGATTCGCCGATGGGAGCGAGGCGACAGGATCGATCGCGCTGGTCGAAGTGCAGGGATACTGCTACGCCGCGCTGGAGAGCGCAGCGTTTATCTTTGACACGCTCGGAATGATGGATCGCGCATCGTCACTGCGCTCTGACGCGAGCGAGATGCAGTCCCGGATCCATGACGCGTTCTGGATGCCCCGAGCGGGCTACTACGCACTGGCGGTCGATGGTGAAGGAAGGCAGGTGGACAGCGTTACCTCCAATCCGGCCCATCTGCTCTGGTGCGGTGCGGTCGTCGAACCGTTCGCGGGGAGAGTTGTCGAGCGGCTGATGGCCGACGACATGAACACCGGTTGGGGTGTCAGGACGATGGCGTCGTCGATGCGCGGCTACAACCCGATGAGCTACCACAACGGCAGCATCTGGCCACACGACAATGCCATTGCCGCGGCAGGGCTGGCGCGATATG
>SKKR01000104.1 GCA_007123655.1 Thermomicrobiaceae bacterium | reverse complement strand
GCCTGGTTCGACTCGCCCGTGAACTGTCGATGGTCGACGCCCGGCTCGAGTTCGTCGATGTCAGCGTTGATGACTACGCCCTGGAGCAGGAACCGTGATACCTGAACGCAACGTATCTCGAGGAGGGATTCGCGGCTGATGAACGATTCACGCGGACCGTACCTGTTAATGGCGGTCCTGTGCCAACGTGCTGATCAGGACCAGTACGGTTCATTCAACGTGATCAATGTTCTCGAGCAACTGGTTGTCGGCAGTGACGACCCGGACGCCCCGGTGGAGTTTCCCGGGTTCCGCCTCGAGGCTCAGCTCGTCGTTTCGCTGGCGTCCGGTGAACGACTGGGAGATGGGACGATTACCATCGAACCGACAGACCCCGCGCTCAACCGGCTCGAGGCAGTATCGCAGGACGTGCGCTTCAGTGGTGAAGATCATCGGGTAACGATTGTCTCGAACGTGAGCCTTGATGTTGAGCATACTGGCGTCTACTGGTTCAACATCCTGCTGGACAGTGAGATCCTCAGCCGGGTGCCGCTCCGAATTGGCTATCAACGAGGTCACCAGGAACCGTGGCTGAATCTGCAGCCAAACTGATCGGTGAACACCGGAAGTCGCGGTCTGCGCCACTGCCAATGTTTGTACGGCTCGGCAAGTACACGGCTGGCCGTTGCATGCGTGCGATAGACTAGAGCATCATACCCGGGATCAACTGTGGCGGTGTCCAGATGTTCTCGGTGAACCACATGGCGAGCACGAGCAACAGCGTGATCCCGACGGGGATCCCGATTACCCACAATGCCGAGGTGAAGAGTTTTCTCGTGAGGTCCTCGTAGTCGGGATGAGTCGCGTTATCGGACGTCGCGTGTTGAACGAGGGGCTTGGGGTACCGGGAACATTGCGGGTATCGCCCGGACCGGCACATATTGGCGGCGTGCTCGAGCCGTATTGGGGCAGACGGAGACTGAGCGGAGCAGATTGGCAGGTCGCGCTCCGCGTCCGGCGCATCCACAGGAATCAACTGGGGCAGACGGTAGTAGGGACAGATTCGGTTTGCCTGCGTGCGACCGCGTCGTTCTTCATTCACCAATGCATCCGGATCTCGATTACAATACGCCACCGTAAACAATCATACTCGTGATGTGGAACAACCACAGGGGAAGGTGAGCGTCCTGACAAGCGCTTGTTCCGGGTCCGGACGTACACTCGAGCTGCACCAGAAGCGAACGCCTGTGAATGTTGCGATGCACCGCAATAGTTAGGATTGTCAACCATGCTCAAACGAGCATCGAGCCTGATTGATCATGTTCGTGCCCGGCTCATCGATCTCAGGCACCCTACACATCGGCCGTTAATCATTGCGCTCTCAGGCGGTATCGACTCGCAAGTACTCGCCGTTGCCCTGCAGAGCATTGATTCCGGTGAGCGGCCCTCGCTTCATGCGGTGCATGTTGACCATGGGCTACGTAAAGAGTCAAGCCAGGACGCCGAGCGGGTCCGGGCACTGTGTGAGACATGGTCACTTCCTTGCGACGTGTTGAAAGTGGACGTTGACGAATGGGACACGTTCCTGAATCAGGGCACGGAAGCCGCGGCCCGGGCAGCGCGATACGCGGCACTCGCCCGCGTCGCGATCGACATGGAAGCCGACACGCTAACGACGGCGCACCATCTCAATGACCAGGTTGAGACGGTGCTCCTGAGGCTGATATCCGGTGCAGGGCTCGAAGGGCTGCGGGGAATGGATCCCGATTCCCGCTTGCCGATACCCGTTGAGCCGGGCCGGCCGGCGAAGCGACGATTGCGGCTGTTCCGCCCGCTGCTCGAGGTGAGCCGAGACGAGATTGAAGCCTTTGCTCGCGAGCACGGGCTGGAGCCGATTGAAGACGATTCAAACGCTTCACTGGCGCACCGGCGAAATGCGGTCCGTCACACGCTCATCCCGGCAATAGCCAAGATCGAGCCAGGCTTTCTCGAGTCCGTTGGGCGAACGGCTGAACTGCTGCGGGACGATGCGAGCTATATTCGCGACCGGGTCGAGGACATCAAGGGGGATGTAGTCGCGGAGCGTGACGGCGTCTGGATGATCGAACTGAAGCAGTTTCGTGAACTCCATGTAGCAATACAACGCCGCGTCCTGCTGCAGACTGCCGAGCGACTCCTCAGTGATCGGGCCCGCCTCACTCGAGAACGAATCGAAGCGTTGCGGGCGTCGGCGGTGGAGGGTGATCCTGGCAAGACGATTGAGCTTGCAGAGTCGATTGTCGGGTACGTCGATTACGATCGTCTCGCACTCGGCAACGGCGAGACGCTTCAGCAGGATCTGCGGAGGTTGTCATGGATTCCGCTGCTCGATCCGGACACGGAGATTCAGATCGGCGGCGAAGTCGATGTTCTCCTTGACAACGGATGGCGAGTTCGTGGCCGTGCCCCGGAAGACGCGCACCTGACTCTTCGGACACGGCGAGAGGGAGATCGAACGCGCGGAGCAAGGGGCCGCAGGATAAAATTGCAGGACTGGATGGTCGACCGCAAGCTTCCGCGGTACGTACGGGACTGGGTTCCGGTGGTCGCCTCCGGGGATGAAGTCCAGTGGGTCATTGGGCTGGATATGACCGACTATTCGGACAGCCGGGCTGACGTTCACCTGCAGCTCGAACTCGACGTGGCCAGCTCTGACCGGAGCTAACAGGAGGAAGACATGCCGCTCGCCGCGACGCCTCTTCACCAGGGGCTGGACCGCGTGCTTATCGACGCAGAGACGCTCGAACACCGCATTCATGAACTCGGTGACGAGCTGGGCGATGAGTACAGCGATACTCCACCGGTCCTCGTTGGCGTCCTCAACGGAGCGTTCATCTTTATGGGTGACCTCAGCCGCCGGATGGCTGTGCCACTGGAAGTGGACTTTATGGCCGTCTCCTCGTATGGCCAGGCGACGGAATCGTCCGGCGTGGTCCGCATTGTGAAGGACCTCGAGCGGTCGATCGAGGGCCGGGATGTGCTGATCGTTGAAGACATTATTGACAGCGGGCTGACGCTGCAATACCTGCTTGACACCTTGCAGCGGCGTAACCCCGCGAGCCTGCGTATCGTTGCCTTGCTCCGCAAGGACAAAGCAGATGCGATCGACGTTCCGGTAGACTGGGTCGGGTTCGACATCCCGGACGAGTTCGTTGTTGGCTACGGACTGGATAAGGCGGGGCTCTACCGCAATCTGCCATTCATCGCCGTGGCGCAGGTCTCGTAGACCGACCTTCCGTCAAGCTGGCCAGGGGTCGTTTGATATAATTCGTCCACTTTATCGAGCCTTCTTCGATTTGGTTCTCGATCTCGACATCAAGAACGCGATGGACGCGTTCGGAGGGCGCTGAATGACGGAAAACAAGTGGCTGCGGAACGGCTTCGTCTGGATCGTGTTGCTCATCGCCGTGATCGCTCTCTGGTTCGCGTTCATGGGTGGTGGAGGCGATACCGAGTCCAAGAGCTGGTCCGAACTTGCCTCTGATATTCGCGAGGGCCAGGTCGCGCACCTCGAGATGACCGAGGGCTCCGGGCAGGTTACCGCGGTGTACCTTTCGGACGCCCAGGCTGAAACGCGTCTGCCGCCCGAGGTGTCGATCAACGAGCAGCTTACCGCCTTCGGTGTCGACCCGCAGGAAGTGACGATCAACACGAGCTCGTCCAGCAATTGGGGGATGCTGTTCCCCTGGGTGATTATTCTCGTGCCGATGGTGATCTTAGTCGGCATCTTCATCTACATGATGCGCCAGGCGCAGGGTTCCAACAATCAGGCGATGTCCTTCGGCAAGAGTCGCGCACGCATGTTCACCGGAACCAAGCCATCGGTCACGTTCTCTGATGTGGCCGGCGTGGACGAATCCAAAGAAGAACTCGCCGAGGTCGTTGACTTCCTGAAGTATCCGGAGAAGTTCGCGTCGCTCGGCGCGCGGATTCCCAGTGGCGTTCTGCTGGTCGGTCCGCCGGGCACTGGAAAGACCTTGCTCTCCAGAGCCGTCGCCGGTGAAGCTGGCGTCCCGTTCTTCAGTATCAGTGGTTCCGAGTTTGTGGAGATGTTCGTCGGGGTCGGCGCCAGCCGGGTTCGCGATCTGTTCGATCAGGCCAAGCGAAATGCCCCGTGTATCGTCTTCGTCGACGAGATCGACGCGGTTGGCCGCCAGCGAGGAGCCGGACTGGGCGGCAGTCATGACGAGCGGGAACAGACACTCAACCAGATTCTGGTTGAGATGGACGGGTTCGACAGCACCACGAACATCATCGTGATCGCGGCCACCAACCGCCCCGACGTGCTGGATCCAGCGTTGCTTCGGCCGGGTCGATTCGACCGGCAAGTTATCCTGGATCGGCCGGATATCCGGGGTCGACAGCAGATTCTGGACGTTCACTGCCGCGGCAAGCCGCTGGACAACGACGTGGACATAGAGCGCCTTGCCAGACAGACGCCCGGCTTCTCCGGTGCTGACCTGGAGAACCTGGTGAACGAAGCTGCCATTCTCGCCGGGCGCCGGAACAAGAAGACCGTCAGTAGCCTGGAGCTCACGGAAGCGATCGACCGGGTGATCGCCGGACCCGAACGAAAGAGCCGGGTGATCACCGAGCGGGAGCGGGTGCTGACCGCGTACCATGAGGCCGGCCACGCGCTTGTTGCCCGGATGCTCCCCAACGCAGACCCGGTCATGAAAGTTTCGATCGTTGCACGCGGGATGATGGGTGGGTATACCCGGATACTTCCGGAGCAGGAACGTTTTTTCTGGACGCGGCGTCAGTTCGAAGCGCAGATCGCGGTCGCGATGGCAGGCCAGGTCGCCGAGGAACTTATCTACGGCGAAAAGTCGACCGGAGCTTCGAACGATATTCAGCAGGCAACCAGTCTTGCTCGCCGCATGGTTACCGAGTACGGAATGAGCCCGAAGCTCGGACCGCTGGCGTTCGGCCGCAAGGACGAGATGGTGTTTCTTGGCCGAGAGATCAGCGAGCAGCGAAACTACAGCGACCAGATCGCGTTTCAGATTGACCAGGAGATCCGGGAAATCATCGATGACGCGTATGCCGCGGCCGAGAACATCCTGACCGACCATCGCGACAAGCTCGAAGAGATTGCGATGTTACTGGTAGAGCGGGAGACAATCGAGGGTCCGGAGATGGAAGCGCTCTTCTCCGAGCCGAAGCCACAGCCGGAGCTGGCGGGTCCGATCTTGCCGGGTGCCCAGAAACAGGCCGCAGAGGATG
>SKKR01000128.1 GCA_007123655.1 Thermomicrobiaceae bacterium | reverse complement strand
GTATGCGGTCGTCTGGACACTCGTCCGGGATGACTCGCTCACCGCCGCCGGCTAGCAGGGTCAGAATCGGAGTCGTTTGTGATCGACAGCGTCAACGAACTCATCGATGAGCTCAACAAGGCACCTGAGATCCTCAAGGAGAAGCTTGGAGGGCGAGACGACATCGAGCCACAGTCGCCGGAGGATTGGGGACCGGTGGAGATCGTCGCCCACATGGCGGAGACCGAGCGTATCCAGCGGAACCGTATGCACGAGATCCTGACCAAGCATGTGCCCTATCTCAAGGACTGGGACCCGGTCGAGGCGGCCCGTCAGAAGGACTACTCGTCAATGAGCATGCAGGGCGTGCTGGACGAGTTCGTCGACCAACGGGGCGATACGCTCGTCCTGCTGGTAAATCTCGCGCTCAAGGACTGGGATCGCACCGGCATGAGCGACACGCTTGGTGAAGTCAGCATCGAAGACATCGCCGGTGATCTGATCGATCACGACCAGCAATACCTCAAGCAGATCGACGAGTACCTGGCGAACCGTTCAGTGAGTTGAGCAGCGCCTACTGCACTGGCGCCCCGGCTTCCACCAGCTCCAGCGTCTCCTCCAGCGTGTCGTTCGGAGTTATGGAACGCACGACGATCTCGTCCAGCACACCGTCCCACGCCTTTAGACGCTCCTGGACCTCCGCGGCGTCCTGTGCCGCGATGCTCGCGTCGACTCCACCAACACCCATCCGGGCGAAATGTGCCGCGTAGGCGGGGATCGATTCGTAGCGCGCCGCTTCTTTCTTCATGCGCTCCAGCCCGTCATCCCGAAGAGATACCCGGACGTACGTCATCAGGCGCGGAGCCGGCCGTCCAGCTGACGTTGCTCCTTCCCGGACGATATCGGCGGATTGCTTCGCATACTCCGGTGTCAGCCAGTTGAAGAGCACCCCATCCGCGACTTCGCCCGCGAGACGGCACATCTTTGGGCCGAGCGCGGCAAGATACACCTGACAGCCGAGTTCGGTGCGCAGGCGTTCAATGCTCTCACGCGCTAGCGCGAGCGCTCCCGGTCCGGACGCTCCCACACCGAGCAGCAGCCTCCCCATTGGAAGTTCGTCGGCGGTGCCCTTCCCGGAGCGCTGCACGATCTCGTCAACCGGGTGCCGGTGAACCGGAATCACGCCAACTCCCAGGTTCAGCGATGAGGTTGCCTTACCCGCAACACGAAGCACGTGCAGGCCATCCGATCCCGGCGAGTTGTTGGTCCAGAATGATGAATAGCCACGTGTCTCCGCCCGCGACGCAGCCTGCGTGATCGTCGTGTCATCCAGCGTCACCGCGATTCCGAAACCTCGTGGGGTTGTCATATCCTTCGCTCCAGACGTAACTGGCTGTCCATCGGCGTTTCAAACCGGTAGTACGTGTTCCTGACGGGACTCTAGCCGAACACCGGCGTTCATACAATGGGGCAGCTCGGGTACGTCGAACATTGAGAGGACACGCATTGAATACCCAGCTACCGGTTCTCGCCGGACGTCGCGTACGCCTGGAGCAATTGACAGAGCGACACCTGCCTGAGGTTGGCCGATGGCGACGCGACGAAGAGGTGACGCGGTACTGGATTACCCGGAAAGCGCCCACGGATCGGGAGCTTGAAGAATGGCTCGCCGAAAACAGGCGGACTGGATCGTGGACCTGGATAGTCTACGACGAGCGAGCGAACGCTGTTGGCTACATCGACGTGTTCGCGATCAGCGTCGAGCACCGCCACTGCGAGATCTCCCTGATGATCGGTGAACGCTCGGCACAAGGGCGAGGATACGGTCAGGAGTGCCTGCGCGTTGTGCTGGCGTACCTGTTCAGCGGTCGTGCTGATGGTGGACCCGGGATGCACAGAGTATCGCTAACCGTGGTGGACCAGAATGCCGCGGCCCGGCGAGTCTACGAGCGATGTGGATTCGTCGTCGAGGGCCGCCTGCGTGAGGACATGTGGATCGATGGTGCCTGGCATGACCAGCTGGTGATGAGCGTGCTCGATCGGGAGTTCGCTGAGGTGATGTCGTCAACTGACCTGGAGAAACCGTAGTCTGGCGCGCGACGGGGAGCGTTCGCAGGATTGTGCTGCGGGCTAGGAACGCGTAGCCGCCGAAACGGTGGCCCGATTCGACGCCGAACGTTCGACGCGAACATATTGTGTCCGGTTCGCGCAGATATCGAGCGCGACGGCTTCGATTCCGAAGAAGATCGCCAGTCCGACCAGGTTCGACGCGACGGCCGAAAGGAGGAACATTGCCGCCAGACCGAGCACGATTGCGCCGATCCAGATCATCGCCCCAGCAGTGAAGATTTGCCCGCGTGTACCGGTCACCGTAATGAGATAGGGCGATGCCGTGTGCCGGAACAGCTGGGTGGTAATGGCGCCGAGGGCGCCAACGACCAGGGTGATCAACACAATCGCTTCGATCGTCATCATCGACTCCAGATGCATCGCGTACCCCCGGTTCTAGCTACTGCCGTTCCTGCGATTGAAACAAGTATGACTGGTGAGGCGAGGCTGAACCATAGCGTAACCGTACCGCTTGTCGTACGCATTTGTCCCACAGACAGGCGGTGTCTGCAGTCCCAGGGGGCGGGTACTTCCGAACAAGGCAACGAAGTACGACCGGGCCGGAAGTTCGGTGCTTACGGCCCGGTCCGATCTTTCTTAGTGTGGGTGACTAGGAGGAAAGGTTCGCGGTCACCGTTATATCGACGTTGCGGCGCAACGCGTTTGAGACTGGACACGCCTGCTCGGCCTGGGTCGCCATATCCTGAAAGCCGGACTGGTCGATGCCGCTGACCTGGCCTGAAACGGCGAGTGCCGAGCGCGTGATCTTGAGTCCGCCTTCTCCCAGTTCGGCGGTGAACGTGGCCTCTACCCGAAGCTGGTCCGGCGGGTGCCCGGCCTGACCGAGGACGTTGGACAGGGACATCGCGTAACACGTGGCATGCGCGGCGGCGAGCATTTCCTCGGGGCTTGACTTTCCGCCCGGGTCTTCGACGCGCCCGGCCCAGCTAACGGGCAGGTTTGCCAATCCACTGCTGTCGAGCGCCGCGGTACCGCTTCCGTCTGCCAGACCGCCGTTCCAGACGACCGTTGCCTTGCGATCCGCCATAGTGCACTTCCCTTCACCGATTGCGTTCTCCGAACAACGAGTCCGCGGGATCGCCCGCAGGATCGTTACCAGTATCAGATCTCCCCGGCGAGTGCTGCAAGGTGCCCTGGATCCGGTTGGTCCAGATTACTCGTGCCGACGTAGAGATATCGAAGCCTCCGCTCCGCATCCAGCACGTACACCGAATGACGATAGTTCGCCCTGGCGTGCGGTTCCTGACGATGGATCCGGCTAAGCTGCGAGATTGTCTCGCGTTTCGGGTCGGAGTAGATCGGATACGGCAACTCCAGGCGTTCGCGCAGATCCGTGCACTGCCCCGCTGAATCACCGCAAAGTCCGATGATTGAAAACCCGGCAATGGTCAGTTCGTGATGGATCTCAGCAAACTTCACGAGTTGCGTCCGACATGGTGGTCACTTGTGACCTTTAAACGTGTGGACGAGAAGCGTCACTCCCGGAAGCTCCGCGAGAGTGGTCGGTTCACCGCTCTCATTAATCACTGGAAGCGTCGAAACATTGTGTCCAGTCTCAGGGCCCACAACACGGTACGGCATCACTTCGCTCCAGACGGTCACCGGGCGAGCGCGTGCAGATAGCGGCAGTAGCCCTCACGCATGCGCTCAAAGTCAACCAGCCGGTAGGACTCGTTCGGCGCGTGCATGCCGTTGTCCGGCAGGCCCCAGGAGAAGAAGACCATATCCGAACCGAGTACCCGCTGAAACAGCTCCGCGACAGGTACCGTTCCGCCGACGCGAGTGACGAAGACATCCTTGTCGTACATGTCCTCCAGGACGTCCATTGCCGTTTTGAGCGCCGGATGGTCCCGGCTGATGCTGAACGGCCGCGCCTGCCCCGGGAATCGTTCGACGCTGACCGAGGCGCCGACCGGACAGTGCTTCTGGCAATGAGCGTTGATCAGTTCCACGATCTCCTCGGGTTCCTGGTCCGGGACAAGCCGGCAGGTGATCTTCAGATGGGCTTCATTCGGGGTGACCGTTTTGACTCCCTCGCCCTGAAAGCCTCCCCAGAAGCCGTTGATATCCAGTGTGGGACGCACCCATGCCCGCTCGTTCGGCGTGTAACCGGCCTCGCCCTTGAGCTCGGACGCGCCGACGGACTGCTTGTATCCGTCTTCGTCGTACGGAACAGCGGCGATATCAGCACGGTCCTGATCGGAAAGTTCGCGAACCCTGTCATAGAAGCCATCGATGGCAACCCGGTGAGATTCATCGTGAAAGCTGGACGCCAGCTTGACCAGCGACTGAACCGCGTTCGGCACGTTCGCGCCGTGGAGGCCTGAGTGCAGGTCGGTCGCGGCGGTCTTCAGGTTCACCTGGCAGGCGGCCATGCCCTTGCTGGAGAGCGTCACTGACGGTTGGTCCGCCGAGTGCATTCCGCCGTCCGCGGAGATGATGAAGTCGCAGGAGAGCTTATCTTTGTTGTCTCGAATGACCGGACCCATAGACGGGGAACCGATCTCCTCTTCTCCCTCGAAGAACACCTTGACGTTGATCGGCGGTTTGCCTTCTGTTGCGTGTAGCGCTTCGATTGCCTTAACGGTTGCGTAGGAGTTGCCTTTGTCGTCGGACGCACCGCGGGCATAGAGACGCCCGTCTCTCACCGTCGGCTCGAAAGGTGGACTCTCCCAGAGTTCGAGCGGGTCCGGGGGCTGGACGTCGTAGTGGCCGTAGATCATCGCGGTTGGCTGGCTGTCATCGACGTGCCAGTGGGCGAAGACGATCGGGTTCCGTTCGGTTTCGATCATCTCTACGTGCGGAAATCCGGCCGCTCTGAGCTTGTTTGCAACCCAGTCCGCCGCCGACCGGACATCCGAATCGTGGTCCGGCAGCGCGCTAATGCTCGGGATGCGTAGATACTCCTTGAGTTCGTCGACGTGCGTTTCGTAGTGGTCCCTAAGATACGTGCGCCATTCGTTCGCCACGTGCTGATCCCTCCAGTCAGTTCCGGTGCTCGGTTCGACTCGTTCAAAGCGATCAGAGAACGCCGAGGTCTTTCAACCCCTTGCGCGTTTTGTCCATCTGATCGGCCGTCAGCCATTGAAGCGGGTGCGTCATGTAGCCTCCGCAGAGTCCGTGCAGGACGAGTGGTGCCTTGTAGC
>SKKR01000312.1 GCA_007123655.1 Thermomicrobiaceae bacterium | reverse complement strand
GCCCGGACGCAGGTGCTTGACGATTTCGTCTAGTTCCGGCGGACCGTAGCCAATGTGGACCATGAGTGGCAGGCCGACCCGATCGGCAAGGTCCCGAGCCTGTTCGAGCGGCCGAATACCGACCCCCCGCGTGGTGTTGCGGTCGATGCGCGCCTTCACGCCGAGGATGATGTCCCGGTTGGCGTCGATGATCCTCTCGGCCAGGTCGACGTCGCAGTAGTCCGGGTTGGCGAACTCCCAGGTCCGGGCGATCAGGCCGATCGAAGACAGGTTGAGCAGCGCGTAGATCCGGCTCCGGCTCGGCTGGCAGATGTACTCCCGGAAGCCGGGGAAGCTGTAGGCGCCGGCGCTGCCAACGTCCAGCCAGGTCGTCACGCCGGAGCGCGCGGCAACGGGATCGGCTTCGATGCCCCAGTAGGTGACGCCCCAGTAGACGTGCGTGTGGAGGTCGACCAGTCCCGGAGTGACGATCTGCTCGCCGGCGTCGATCACGTTCGTTGCACGTGAGGTATCGATCGACGGTTCCACCGCGGCGACTTTCCCGTCGGAGATACCAACATCGAACCTGCCATTGACGCCGGACGCGGGGTCAACCACCTCGCCGCCGGTGATGATCGTGTCGTAACGCTCTGAACCAGCCACTTGGCCCCCTTGCTCCGCTCTTTGACCCAGGCCATGTTCGGTTAATGACCTGAAGAGCATTCTCTGGCTGGACGGCGATACCGTCAAGCAAGACGTGGAAACGTTCCCGAGCGAGTCGTGTTATCGGCAAGTCGAGTCGCGTTACCGGCTTCGCATCCGTGGGTCGAGCGCGTCTCGCAGGCCGTCCCCGATGAAGTTGATCGCGAGCACCGCGAGAGCGATCATGATTCCGGGCGGGATCCACAACCAGGGCATGCGATCGAGCACGGTCAACGACTGTGCCGATGACAGCATGTTACCCCAGCTTGGGGTCGGCATCTGAACGCCGAGACCGAGGAAGCTCAGACCGGCTTCCAGCAGGATTGCACTCGCGACGCCGAACGTCGCCGCGACGATAATCGGCGCCATCGCGTTCGGCAGCATGTGCCGGATGACGAGGCGCCCGGCCGGGGCACCGATCGATCGGGCGGCCAGGACGTAATCGCGCTCCCGTAAGGACAGGAAATCGGCACGAAGAAGTCTGGTGATCGGCGGCCAGTTGAGCAGCCCCATAACCAGGATCAGGTTGAACAGGCTTGGTCCGAGCATCGCGATCAGCGTGATGATAATCAGTACCGAAGGGAAAGAAAGTACGACATCAACGAACCGCATGATCGCCGCGTCCGTAAATCCTCCGAAATAGCCCGCGACGGCTCCCAGCGACATGCCCACAACGAGGGAGATGAGTACCACACTCACGCCGACGCTGAGCGAGACTCGTCCCGCGTAAAGCATTCGACTGAAAACGTCGCGACCGGTTGCATCGGTACCCAGCCAGTACGTTGAGCTGGGAGACTGGCTGATCGACTGAAGATCAGTCGAATATGGGCTTTGCTGGGTTAGGACTGGAGCCGCGAGCGAGAGCACGGCAAGGATAACGATCGTTACAAGCCCGATCAAGGCGAGCGTATGTCGTCTGAAACGCTTCCAGACGCTGGTTCGCGGTTTTACGGCTGCCTGAGCACCGACGCCAGCGAGTGAGACCTGCCGCTGCACTGCGGCGGTGTGACCCTGCTGCTGATTCAGTGGGGCGTCATTGGCGTCGCGGTTCGAAACGTTCTTCAAAGTCCGTCCACTTTCGATGTGTATTAAATAGTCCAGAGCCCTTGACCGGAGTCAGTAGCTACGAGTAGCGGATCCTCGGATCAAGCACCGCGTAGAGAACGTCCGCAAGCAAGTTCGCCAGGAGAATCGCAACCGCGATCACCAGGTTCGTTGCCATTATCACCGGAAAATCGAGCGCTCGAACCGCATTAAGGACCAGGGTGCCCATTCCGGGCCAGGCGAAAATGACCTCGACAATGACCGTCCCGCCAACGAGATTCGGCAGGTTCAGCGCAACGACCGTGACGACTGGAATAAGCGAGTTTCGCAGCGCATGTCGGAGGATCACGACCCGCTCGACAAGCCCTTTCGCTCGAGCGACTTGAACGTAGTCCTGGTGAAGAACCTCGAGCATGCTGGAGCGAATGTAACGGATGAGCGGCGCGGCAAGTGAGAGCCCCAGGACGGATGCTGGAAGTAGCAAGTGATGGAGCGCATCGAGCATTGCCCGGGGGCTGCCCATCGTTCCCATCCCGGCAGTCGGCACGACACCGAGTTTCACCCCAAGCAGGTATATTCCCCCGAGTGCAAGGAAGAAATTCGGGATTGAGACCGCCAGGAAGGCAAGGACGGTAACACTGAAATCGATCTTCGAGTACTGACGGACGGCGGAGAGCACGCCGAGCGGCACCGCGACGACCAGAGCGATAATCTGGGCGGCGGTCATCAATGTGATTGTCGGCCACAACCGTTCACCCAACTTCTTGGAGACGGGTTGCCTGTCAAGATAGGAAAATCCCAGATTCCCCTGAACGGTCTCTCGCAACCAGATACCGTAGCGAACCGGAAGCGGACGATCCAGCCCGAGTTGCTGACGCTGTGCTTCCACCCAGTCAGGACCAAGGAGGGCGGCCTGATCCGGGTCGATCATGGCCGAAATTGGATCACCCGGCGCCAGTTCGATAAGCAGAAACAGGGCAACCGTAATGAGAACGAGTACCGGAACACTGATGACGAGCCGGCGCAGGATATACCGCCCCATAGGCTTCCGTTACCTAACCCTGATTTCCTCAGATCCGAAGGACAGGGGAACGACCACCTCACCGATGGTCATTCCCGCTGTGCTCGCGCGTCCCTGGCGGCACCAGTTCGGGTGAGTGCCGCTCGAGTCGAGGCGGCTAGTCCTCCACGTACCAGTCCTCTGCGTTCCAGAGGATGTTGTCGACGTACGACGACGGAATGAATCCCTGTACCCTGTTGGAGATCCCGTAGACGGTGTTCGGTGAGTGGTTGATGATCCAGGGCAACTCGTCGTTCCAGATGTGTGCGATCTCAGAGTAGATCTCGCGCCGTTCGTCCAGATCGCTGGTTGCCTGGCCCATCTGGTACAGCTCATCAACACGATCGTTGAAGTAGTGACCCCAGTTTGCGCCGTGCGGCGGAACGTTCCACGACGTGAAGTACACCGCGGAGATACTCGGCTCGGCGCCATTCATCCCGCCTCCGACCTGCCAGATATCGTAGTCACCTTCCGTGGCGCGATCACCCGCCTCCGAGCGCTCCAACAGTGTCACTTCGGTCTGCATGCCGACCTCGGTCCACTGCTGCTGGCAAATGGTGATGATCGTTACGCGGTCTTCGGTGTCGCTGGTTCGATACATCGCCTCCATCGGCTCGTCGAAGTCCCAACCTGCCTCTTCCAGCAGTTCTCGCGCGAGATCCGGATCGTAGTCATACGGGTTCAGCCCTTCCGGCTCGCCCATCCACTCCGGTCCGAAAATCGGCGTGTGTTGAATGGTCCCGTTGCCGAGTGTCGCGGCGTTCATCGTCCCTTCGCGATCGAGCGCGTACCACATCGCCTGGCGGATTCGCTTGTCCTGGAAACGCTCGTTGCGCCCGATGTTGATCGACATGAAGTTGAGAGCGGGAGATGGGATACTCACGACGGACACATGGTCCATCTCCTCGGTACGCTCAATCTCTGTATATGGGAGCTGCATGATGTCGAGCTCGCCCGTTTCGAGTTGGGCCACACCGACGGACGGCTCGAGAATGCGCATGAAGATGCGGTCAAGTCGCGGTGGATCACGATAGTAGTCAGGATTCGGCTCCATCTCCAGGAACTGATCTGTCTGGTACTGCACGAGCCTGAAGGGGCCTGCTCCCACGGTCGGCTCCATGGACATGGAGTGCTCCTGCATGTCAGCCGGAGCGATGTCCTCCCAGATGTGTTTCGGAACGATGCAGAATCCCGCGAAGGCAGCCAGGTTATTCAGGAATCCGGCTTCCGGGTTCTCAAGGTTGATCTCAACGGTGGCGTCGTCTGGAGTGACGATTCCTTCCAGATCGCCGTCACCCTCGTAATCCTCAGCCCCAACGATGTTAGTCAGTCGTCCGCGCCAGACGCTTCCGGTCTCCGGCGTCAGCGCCCGCTCAAACGTGAAGCGCACATCGTCTGACGTGAGTTGCTCGCCATCGGTAAACATAATGTTGTCGTAAAGATGGAAGGTGTACTGCGTTGCGTCGGGATTGACATCAAATGACTCGGCCAGGTCGGGCTCGGATTCCAGTTGGTCGTTTACCTTCATGATCGCCCCGTAAAGCGATCGGTGGACCTGCTGTTCAATTCCCGTATGTGAGAATAGCGGGTTCAGAGTGACCGGTGTCCGCCAGAGGACCGTTACTTCTCCGCCGTCCATGACTTCTACCGGCTCATCGTCGGTGTCGTCCGTGTCCTCGATATCCGGATCCTCGTCGTCGGGCTCGTCATCGTCAGGATCTGGCTCATCGACGACTTCTTCATCGTCGTCAGGCTCCTCCGCCGCGACTTCCTCGTCATCGTCATCCGTTTCGCACGCGGCCAGGAGCGTCGTGATCGTTGTCGCCGCGAAGGCGAACATCCCGGCTCGCTGGATGAGCGAACGCCGGCTTATCTGCTCTTCACTGAGCTGCTGCAACACGCCATGCAGCGGGTTCTTGTATTCCATTTTCCCTCCTCCAGTGCTCGGCAGTTCATCGTACGTCCCACCGAGCCCAGGGTGAAGGCGGACGGCGCGCTGCACAGCACATGACATTTGGTTGTGTGTCGACTAGTCGGTAACCTAGCAGATCGCGTAAACGACTGTCAATAGCTGTGCGTAGAACCGGTATCGATGTGGCGAATGTCTGTGTATTGCGCATATCAAGCCTGGCCTCACGCAACGAGGGAGCACTAATGATGTTTCGCGCAACACTGGGTATCAGCGCTTGCGCTTAATAACGTGACAACTGTTCCCACGTTGCCTGACTGTCCGGCCTCCGGAACAGGAGTGAGACCCGTTCCGGTTCGCGGTTTTTCCCCACCACAGATTCCGGGTAAGCGTGTATCATTTTCGGCACACGGAATGGTCGGCGCGTGCGGGATTCGTCCCGCCCGGTTCGCCGCCCGACTCGCGCGAGATGGTGACGCTTCGATGTCCGATCAGCAGACAGGTTCCGGCACGCGACGACGATGGGTGCGATGGCTGGCGGTCCTCTCTACCGTTGGCATGTTC
>SKKR01000289.1 GCA_007123655.1 Thermomicrobiaceae bacterium | reverse complement strand
TCGAGATCCGAGGTCGAGGCGACATAGACGGCAAGCGTGCCTTGATTGTTGTCGTACCAGCGCCGGCGTCGCTGGTACGACAATGGGCGCGGGACGCTGGCCGCCTACGTTGCGTCATCGTCCGACCTTGACGATCTGGTGCCGACCATCGTCGCCTGGCAGATCGAGTGGAACAAGATGCACGGCATCTTCCGGGACACGCCGGAGCTGGTTGACATCGTGAGAAAACCCGAGCTTGCGCCGGCTGACGAGTCCGTGCTTCGCGACGCACTCGGGATGACTGAGCGTGACTGGGACCGCCTCAAAAGTGCCTGGGGAGAGGAATTTCATTCGACGCTGCAACAGCTCGCCGAATCCAAGAAACGCCTGACACTCCAGATGCACGGCGGCACGTACGTCGGCTACACGCGCAGCACGAGAACCTGGTGGCGGCCGATCGAGCGCATTCTCCGCGATCGCGATCTGGCGGAGCGACCGCTCTACTTCGTTTCTTCCAACACCCACAGCATCGCCAACACGCTTTCCGGCACTGCCCGGAGACGCGCCAACAGACTGATCCAGGATGTCGAACGAACGCAGGACCCGGAACTCATCGAAGAGCTCGACAAGCTCCGGGCCGGCGATACCCGAAGCAGTTGGGACAATTTCCTTTACTACAGTGCCCGACAGTATTTTCACGATCATCCAGAAGAACGCCAGGCCCGCGACCTAGAAGAAGCCGAGCGGGGAATCACCAACGTTCACCCGTCCAGCGCACTGGATGCAGACGCGCAGATCATCGAGCTGAACCGGCTCAACCCGGACGATTTCGATCCGCGGCTCATCAACCGGGGGAAGATCGATCCTTCAACGAGCGATGCGATCGTGATCAACATCAACTATCCGCTGGGAATGGGCGCCTACCACATCCTGAACCAGATCGCGATCAACACTCATCAGTTGCGAGGAGTCTACGTCCTCGGCAAGGCGGCCACCCTCAACGCCCGGATCGGGGACGTCATGCTTTCCGACGTTGTCTACGACGAGCACAGCGGCAACACATACTGGTTCCGGAACGTCTTCTCGTCGGAGGATTTCTCGCCGTTTCTCGTCTACGGTTCCGCGCTGGATCACCAGCGGGCGGTCACGGTTCTGGGAACGTACCTGCAGAACCGGGAGTACCTCGATTTCTTCTACCGGGAGAACTTCACTGTCGTCGAGATGGAGGCCGGTCCCTACCTCAGCGCGCTCTACGAAGATGCCTACCTCACGCGGTACGGTCACAACGAAAACGTGAACCTCGTCGAGTCTCCGTTCGACGTCGGCATTATCCACTACGCCTCGGATACGCCTTACACCCGGGCACAGACGCTGGGCGCCCGCGGATTGTCCTACTACGGGATGGATTCCACCTACGCATCGACGCTCCTGATCCTGCAACGGATTTTCCAGATGACCGGGGTGCTGACGCCCGCGAAGCAGCCGGCCACTTGACGAACATCTGTTCGCCTCTTATCATGGTGGCACCGTCCTGAACGAGAGGTGTTGCTATGAAGCTCAGCCACATTCGCCTGCTGACGAACCAGTTCCCGGCTATGTTCCGGTTCTATCGCGACGCGCTGGAGCTTCGCGTACGCTGGGGAAATGAAGACGGTGTCTACGCCGATTTCGACACCGGCGCCGGGATCGATATTGCACTGTTTTCTCGCACTGCGATGTCGGAGATCGTTGACACGAAGCATCTCGCCCCGGAAACGCACGGCCAGGACCGCTTCATGCTGATCCTCTCCGTGGATGACGTCGACTTCCGGGCAAACCGGCTGGTGGACAACGGGGCAACGCTCGCAAGCCCGCCGGCGGATCAGCCGGCCCACGGGATCCGGTCCGCCCACCTGCGAGATCCGGACGGGAACCTGATCGAGTTGAACACGGAGCTTCCGCAGTCGAGATGGTCCGAGACACTGCGGCAGTTGAACAAGTCAGTTAACTGGGATGAAGAGTGATTTGTGCTGATCTACTGTCTATCATATGCAAACACCACGATTCCCTCTTTGTCGAGCAATGGCCCAACGTGCTCGGCTTCCGGGAGGTTATCCAGTCGTACTCCGCGGCTCACATTCAGTAACTCTATGCCAATCGGAGTACCGTCCTGGTCAAAATCGACTCGACGGTCCGAATCCAGGTCTTCTCCAAACGCATACGCCAATTCATTAAGCTCAATGTAAATGGCGTCGGCCTCACGGTCATGTCTGAGTCTCAATTGGCATCCTCCTAGTCGGCCACGGTGATCACGAACGGTGGGTTAGAGTCCTTTCGTACAACTACCTTGATTCGTCGACCCTCTGGTCGTCCTATTAGAATGCGATTTCCTTCGCGATCGGGGTACTCGATATCGTAGCTGGAAAGGACTTCCTCCGCCTCTGAATCGGAAATGCTCCGTTGCACCATCCGATCACGGGCGTGCCGGGAATAGAAAACACCCAACCCATACTCCTCCGCGTCTCACCAATTATAGCTCCCGATACCCCCCGAACACTGCGTGACCGGCGCGAAGCCAGTAGCAGTCAACGCCGGTCAACCCCGCCTCAGACAGCCAGTCGAGCTGGTCAGTCAATCGGGACGGCTTGTCAAACTCGTAATCAGGCGTTCGGTAATGATTCCAGCCATCCTGAAACTGCTTGAACGCCTCCAGCGTTCCGGTCGTCGCCAGAGACTGCTCGCGGACATCCCGGTCCCACTCGTTCGCCCAGGCATTCGCGACGATATCGCTTGCCTGGTGGACCAGATCCGCGATAATCAGCACCCCACCGGGCGCCAGATGCCCGGCCAGCCGCTTGTAGAGCCGGCGCTTGCCGTCGTCATCCAGGTGGTGGATCGCCAGTGACGAGACGATCACCCGGTGCCGGCGCGGGAGTTCGTCCAGCCACTCTTCGGAGAACAGGTCGAACAGCCGGAGATCGATCTGATAGGCGAACTCGCCAAGGTTCTCAGCCGCTCGGGTCAGCATGGTCTCCGACCCGTCAAGCAGCGTCATCTGCGCATTCGGGTAGCGTTCGAGTATCGCCCGCGACAGCTTCCCCTCGCCGCAGGCAATATCGACCCCCATGAAATGCTCCTCGGCCGAGGCGGGAATGAGGTCGCAAATCAGGCGAGCCTGTTCGGCGCGGGACGGCACCACGATCTCGCCGAGGTCGATGAACGTCCGGGAATCCTCCTCGGCCCAGTCTGAACGCTTGCTCATCGGCGCTCTCTCTGTTCGCCACCGGTGACGTCAAGGAGTTCCTGCAGCACCGGACTCTCGAACTCCGTGGCGAGGATATCCATCAGGATCACATCGTGCTGCCTGCCGCCGAGTTGCCAGCCTTGCCGCAACCGGCCCGCCTGCTTGAATCCCGCTTTCTCGTACGCCCGGATCCCGGCGTGATTGAACTCGGCTGCTTTCAGCCAGATGTGATGCAGACCGAGCACTGTGAAGCCGTAGTCGAGAATCAATCGAGTCGCTTCGGTGCCATACCCTTTGCCACGCGCCCAGCTCTCACCGATGCCGATGCCGAACTCGGCCGAGCGATGCAGCGAGCGCACATCTGACAGACCGACGTTGCCGACCGGTAAGCCGCTTGAGCACTCATAGATCCCGAACATTACGGAGTCCTTGTCGCCCCGAGCGGTCTCGAACCACTCCTCTTCGTCCTGATCAGTCATCGGCAGTCCTTGCAGACTGATGACGCCGAGCGTGCGCGACATTTTGAGATCGTTGAGCCAGCGGCGGTAGACCGGAGCCAGGTCCTTCCGAATCTGACCCAGGTAAACCTTTTCACCGGGAACGACCACATCTCCGTTCGTGAGTACTTCAGACATAGCACCCCCCTCTGCTCTGCGTATGACACTCAGAACGCCAGGTAGTGAATCAGTTCCTTGACGTGTGCTTTTGCGTCCTCCACATAGACGAACTCGTCCGCGCCGTGCGCCCGGCTTTCCGTCCGTCCCGGGCCGCGGAAGGGGATATCCGTCCATCCCAGTTCCTGCTGCACGTTCGCCATGTCTGTCGAACCAGCTACCGCGTACGCTTTCCATTCTTTATCCGAGTACCCCTGCACGAGTTGAACGGACTCCTTCATTTTCTGGATCTGCGGACCATCTGGATCGAGTTTCATCGGCGGGTAAACGTGATAGAAGTCGACATCGATTGCTTTCGCGACGCTGGTTGCCTGGGCGCGTTCCACGGCTTCAAGGATCTCTCCGGTAACAGACTCGTAGGTTTCTTCGGGTATGTACCTGCGGTTGACCAACAACGTTGCCGTGGCGGGGACGATATTCGACTTCACGCCGCTGTTGATGATCGCGAAGTTGAACATCGGGGTCATCTGCGTCGAACGGGCTTGCGGGTGATCCATTCCAGGTAATTCGGACTCACGCTGTTCGACGTTGTGTTTCAACGCATACAGCTCGTTGAGTAGCGGGATCATCCCGTCGATCGCGTTCACCCCGAGAAAATTCATCCCGGAGTGGCAACTCTCCCCGGTCACGGTAACTGTGACGTCAACGCTCCCCGCTGAACCGAGTTCGGTTACCGGCTCCTGCGTTCCTTCCAGGCAGAGCATATGCCCTTTGACGTAGCCATGCTTTGCCAGGTACCAGATTCCTGGATAGCCACCGATCTCCTCGTCCGTGCAGAGACAGACGATCAGGTCATAGTTCGGTTCGACTCCCGCCTGGTCCATGCAATCGACCGCGGTCAGAATCGAGGCGATTGCCCCCTTCATGTCCGCTGTTCCGCGACTGAAGATCTTGCCGTCTTTCACCTCCGCGCCAAATGGATCCTCGGTCCAGGCTTCCTCCACAGGCACGACATCCATGTGCGCGTAGATGGTGACCGGTTCTTTGCCGTGGATCCGGGTTGCAACGAGATTCATCCGCGGTCCCGAAAGCGGCAGCGGGATGTGGGCGTACTCTGACTCCGGAATCGTGACACGTTCGGTCTCAAAACCGAGACTTTTGAACTCGGGCTCGATCAGGTCGATCAACTCTTCGTACGTGTCGGCGGGCGGAACCGAGGTATCCACCCCGATCACCTTTCGGTAGCGCTCCAGCAATTTCGCTTCGGTCTGTTCAACGTGATCGAAGGCCCGTTGCTCCTGCTCCGAGATCACGTTTCCTCCTTGGCAATACAGGTTCAGACGAAGTGGTCGCAGCGTACATTACCCTCTCGAGTCGGAAAAGGCACCCTGGGCCGCTGGTATCATTAACGCTGGACATTTTCAGCGAAGTGTTCACTGTTCGATT
>SKKR01000273.1 GCA_007123655.1 Thermomicrobiaceae bacterium | reverse complement strand
TGCGTTCCGTTGTTCCCGCTCACGGGTCTTGATCAGTTCATCGCGCGGGATGGACGGATCACTGGTCCCTTTGTCGCCGCTGGTTCCGGAAAGGTAGCTTATCTCACATCCCTGCTCCGCCCAGTATGCGACGGTACCAGCGGAGACGAACTCCGCGTCGTCTGGATGGGCGAAGATCACCATCGCGCTTTTCGGTACCGGAACCCGGGTCTGGTCATCGCTCATTCATGCCTCCGAGGTGGTGTAATTGAGTCAAGACGTCGCGCGCCACCGGTATGAACCGGAGGTCCGACAGCTTGTGAGAATACATTATTTGAACCCAGGTGCGAGCGATTGCCACGCGCGGCTCGAATTGCGTAGGCTGACAGAAACGAATGTTGTTTCAACGATCGCGGCTTCGAAACCGTTAGGTACTGGACTTGGTCGACTCCGATCTCACAGACATTCTTCATCAAGGCAGGCGGGATGACCCGTCATACGACGACTCGCTTCCGCACCCGCGTCCGGAACCCTCCCAGATGCTCGACCCTCGCGCGTTACGAGTCTGGCGGATCGGCGCGGCGCTCGGAACGCTGTTCATCTGGATCCCCGCGATCATCGTGGTGACGGTGACGTACATGGCGGACTGGATCTGGCCGTGGGCCGCGCTGATCCTGCTGTTTCCGCTGCTGATCACGGTCCTGCAGGTGCTGATCCTGCCTCCCATCGAGTGGCGCCGCTGGCGCTACGAGGTCTCCGAGCGGGAAGTTGATATGAAGCGCGGCGTGTTTGTTGTGACCCGGACGCTGGTTCCGATGTCCCGGGTGCAGCACGTCGACACCCAGCAGGGTCCGCTACTGCGCTATTATGGTCTCTCCGCGGTAACGATCACCACCGCGGGCGGTGGACACGAGATCCCGGGGCTCTCCGAGGATGTCGCCTCCGAGGTCCGGGACCGGATTGCCTCTCTGGCTGGTGTTGCCGACGATGTCTGAGCCGCAACGCCTGCATCCCGCCGCGATCATCATTCTGGCGCTCAGGGTGGGTCGGCAACTGGTCCTGCCGCTTGCAGCGCCGGTGGTCTTCAGCCTGATCAGCCAGGGGCTGGACGCACTTACGCTCGGCTTCCTGGTGCTGGCGATCAGCGCCCTGACGCTTCTGATCATCCTGAGCGCGGGCTGGGGATTTCTCTACTGGCAGCGCTATACGTTCCAGGTCGTCGACAACGAACTTCACCTCAACCAGGGGATCATTTTCCGCAAGCAGCGGACGATTCCCCGGGAACGCATCCAGGCGATCGATTTCGTCGAAGGCGTGCTGCACCGGGTGTTTGGACTGGTCGCCGTCAGGGTGCAGACTGCCGGCGGTAGCGAACCGGGATTCTCGCTGATCGGGATCTCCCGGGCGGACGCGGATGCACTCCGACAGGAACTTGAGCTGCGGCCGTCACAGGTGCAGGAAGTCGCGGCGACGGATGCAGATCTGGACTCGGAAGAGGTACCGGAAACCACTTCGGCAGAACCTGCCGCCGAGCCGATTCGGGCGATCTCGACCCGCCAGTTGCTGATCGCCGCGGCAACGTCCGGCGGAATCGGTATCGCGCTCCCGATCATTGCGTCCGGAATGTCCGTCCTGAACAACATGATGCCGGAGATCGACCTGTTCGATCTGGCTACGCGGTTGTTCGGCGGTGTGTCCTGGTGGTCGATCGCGCTGTTCGTCCTGCTGGCAGCCTGGATACTGAGCTTCGCCGGGACGATTCTGGCGCACGCCGGGTTCACCATCCGTCGATCAGACGACAACCTGCTGATCGAGCGGGGGCTGATCGAGAAACGTCGGGCGACGGTCCCACTGAATCGTATTCAGGCGATCCGGGTTATAGATGGCGTGCTGCGCCAGCCGTTCGGCTACGCGATGGTGAAAGTGGAGAGCGCTGGCTACGGAGACAGCGCCGGTGAGTCGTCCGTGCTGTTTCCGTTCATCCGCAAGAGTGAGGTGGATCAGTTTCTGGAGCGGACCGTTCCGGAGTTCGCCTGGATGCCGGCGTCCTACGAAAAACCACCGCGCCGGGCAATTCGCCGCTACATCACCCGGAAGGTCCTGCTCGGGCTCGGACTGAGCGCCATTGCGATTGCCCTGCTCTACCCGCTGGGGCTCTGGGCGCTGGCGACGCTGCCGCTCTTTGCCGCCCATGGCTATCTCTGCTACCGGGACGCCGGCTGGGCGGTCAGCAACGGGACGCTGGTCATGCGCTACCGATCCCTGGCGCGTTCGACCGCGATCATCCCGAAGCGGCGGATCCAGTCCAGCGACGTCAGCCAGTCGATCCTGCAGCGCCGGGCGAGCCTCGGAAACATCTCCGCGACGGTTGCCAGCGGTGTGAGTGGCGCAACGTTCAGCGTGATTCACCTGGAGAAGGGCGTCGCGGATCAACTCTTTGCCTGGACCGGTCGCGGCCGCACGAGCCTGGACCGTTCCCGCTTACCTCGACAGCTCAAACCCCGCGGAGAAGCGGGATAGCGTTATCAAGACGTGTTGCCTGCTAGCGGCAGGCTGACGGTGAACTCCGTCCGGCCCGGTTGGGAAGAAACCTCAACGGTGCCGCTGTGCTCTTCGGTCACGATGCGCCAGACCGTATCCAGTCCCAGGCCGGTGCCCATTCCCTGTGACTTCGTCGTGAAGAAGGGCTCGAAGACGCGAGAGAGTTCCGATTCCGGAATACCGACGCCGTCGTCGATGATGGACACCACGGCGTGGTCTCCCTCTCGCCGGGTGCGGATCGTAATCGTGCCGCTACCGCCTGTGGCCTCCGCCGCGTTGTCGATCAGATTGGTCCAGGTCTGGTTGAGCCCGCTACCGAACGCCCGGACCGGCGGGATGTCGCGGTCGTACTCGCGAACGACGGTCATACTTTTCAACTGGTGCGCCAGGATCACCAGCGTGTTTTCGATCCCGTCGTGGATGTCCACCACCTGCTCAACCGCGCGATCCATGTAGGAGTAGGACTTCACCGCACTGACGAGCTCCGAAATACGATGCGAGCTGCGGCCGATCACCCGAGTTAGCTCATGTATTGAGACTGACGCCGCCACCCAGCGCACCGCGGGCTCCAGCGATTCCGCCGGCATCGTCTCGGCGATTCGCCCAAGGTCATCGTCGCAGACGCCGACCGCCACCAGGTCCGGTGCCAGCGCCCACCCCTCACCGATTCCCTTGTCGTCCAGCCAGTCCTCGACCCGTCCCTCGTGCTCGCTCGCTTCCAGCGGGCTGAATGCAGGGCCGCTGTCCCCGGACTGCTCGACCTTCGCTCGAACCAGCGATTCCAGAAACGCCCAGTGCTCCGCGGACAGGCTTTGCGCGGTCAGCTGTTGGCCGGCGTGATCCCGCCGCTCCAGTGCAGCTGTCAATCCGTTCACCGCCCGTTGCGCCGCGGATGCCGGGTTATTCAGTTCGTGCGCCAGGCCCGCGGACAGCTTGCCGAGCGCGGCCATTTTCTCCAGGTAGCGCGCCAGGCGCTCCTGCTCCAGTTCCATGTTCCGACGGGCGAGCTCCTCGGCGCGTTCCCGCTCGCTGATGTCCCGGAAGAACCCGTGCGTGGCGATGACCACCCCGTCCAGCATGCGAGCAGCGGCGCTGCCTTCCACCGGGATGCGGCGCCCGTCCTTGCTCTGGAAGGTCGCCCGGACGTAATCCACCGACTCTCCCCGGAGCGCCTTGGAGAACGCGATCTCGCAGTGCTCACGTGATTCGGGGTGGATGATGTCCCACACGTTCAAGCCAGGCAGTTCGGCTTCGTCAAAGCCCAGTGTCCGGTGCCAGGCGCGGTTGACGAACTCGAACGTGCCGTCCGGCCGGATGCTCTGAATCATGTCGGACGCATTCTCGATGACGGCCTGGTAGCGTGCCTCACTCTCTGACAGGCGCGGATCGACTGCATCAAGAGGTTCGCCGGTCATTGATCGTTACCCTTCCCGAAAACGCTCCAGAGGGTGCTATACTGCGTTTACCTATCGAGTACTTTCGTCCTGGGCCCAGTCTTGAAGTAAGGCGAGTATAGCACTTCGATCACGTACATCCGGAAGGATTCCGCCTTGAAAAAGCCCGTTTTGCTCACGATCGATGATGACCCGGAGGTCTTGCAAACGATCTCCCGTGACTTGCGCCGGGCGTACGGCGAAAGCTTCCGGGTTGTCCGGGTCGATTCCGGCGATCGGGCGCTGGATGTTGCTCGTCAGATGCGGGTGGCCGGAGACTCCGTTGCGCTTATGCTCGTCGACCAGCGCATGCCTGGCCTGACCGGCGTCGAGTTCCTCAGCGAGGTGCGCGGGCTCTTCCCGGAAGCCAAACGCACCCTGCTCACCGCGTACGCCGACACCGATGTGGCGATCAGAGCGATCAACGATGTCCAGATCGATTACTACCTCATGAAGCCGTGGGACCCGCCTGAGGAAAATCTCTACCCCGTGCTCGATGATCTGCTGGACGACTGGAACGCGTCTCACCCCCCGGAGTTCGATGGTCTCCGGGTCATCGGCCAGCGCTGGTCGCCGGAATCGAACGACCTGCGGGAGTTCCTGGCCAGAAATCAGGTTCCCTTCAAGTGGATGGACATCACGATCGATTCCGAAGCCGAGGAGTTGCTCCAACTCGCCGGCAAGACGCCGGAGGACGTGCCCGTGCTCGTGTTTCCGAACGGGACGATCCGCAGCCAACCGTCACTTTCGGAGGTGGCGCAGTTGCTCGGAATCAGCGGGCAGGCGGAGGTACCGGTCTACGACGTGATCATCGTCGGTGCCGGGCCTGCCGGGCTTGCCGCGGCGGTGTACGCATCGTCCGAAGGGTTGCGTACGGTCCTGGTGGAGCGCCACGCGGCCGGTGGCCAGGCGGGAACAAGTTCACTGATTGAGAACTACCTCGGATTCCCGTCCGGGGTGTCCGGTTCCGATCTCGCCCGCCGGGCGATGACGCAGGCCAGACGATTCGGCGCCGATCTGGTGCTCACCAGGCACGCTGCAGACCTGGAGGTCGATGAAGGCAGCCTCGGCGTGACGCTGGACGACGGGACCGTCATGCGGGGCCATTCGGTCATCGTTGCCACCGGCGTATCCTACCGCCGGCTGCAGGCGCCGGGGATCGACCATCTCACCGGACGCGGGGTCTACTACGGTTCCGCCGCGGTGAGCGCCGACGCGACGAAGGACCAGCATGTCCATATCGTCGGCGGCGGCAACTCTGCCGGGCAGGCTGCGGTTCATCTGGCCGGCAAGTGCAGCAGTGTATCGATGCTTATCAGGGGTCCTTCTC
>SKKR01000332.1 GCA_007123655.1 Thermomicrobiaceae bacterium | reverse complement strand
CGTGCCCTTCCGGCGCCTCGTCCTTCCGATTGGCGATGAAGGCGATCTTCTGACCGTCCGGGGACCATTGCGGGTCCGACGCCGAGCTTTCCCCGGCGGTCACCTGCTGGGCTCCGTTCGTATCCAGGTCGACGTACCAGACTTGCGCGAAGCGATCGTCGATATAGCCGGTGACGTCGAACCGGTATTTTCGGCGCGTCACGTGGCGAATCATCCCGCCAGGCTGGTTTCGTTCCTCGTCCGGGACTCCGTAACCCTCGGTTGAGAGGAAGGCGATTCGGGTCCCGTCAGGTGACCAGGTGATGCTCGAGACGCCTCGTTTTACATGGGTGAGTTGTCGGGCTTCCCCGCCGTTCCTGGGAATCAGGTGCACGTGCGGCGTGCCGGAGCGGTCCGAGACGAAGGCGAGCACGTTGCCGTCCGGTGACCAGCGGGGTTCGCGGTCGCGAGAGGCGCCCGAGGTGAACTTCCGGGAATGTCCACTGTTCGTATCCACAAGCCAGATCGCCGAACGGTAGCGGTTTTCTTCCAGGTCGGCTTCCTGGACAACGCAGGAGATCAGAGCGCCGTCCGGCGAGATCTCTGCGTCGGTCACCACGTTCAACGAGAGAAGGTCTTCCGGCTGCAAAAGCCGGGACTGGGACTGGTTCATGGACGATTCTCCTGACATGTCCTCGATGACTGACGACTGCACATCACGACGAGCACGATACCATCCCGAAGACCCGTTCCCCGCGTGTGAAGTGATTTCGACGTCCGGCTTCGCGCCCGTCTCCGCTCGCACATGGGCCGAACACCTGCATGGCAAACACATTGCGTTACAGGGAGCAGATGAGTCGGACGTTCGCCACCTGACTTCTCGCCGGCGAGTCCGCGGCCGCTCCGACTCACGTCAACGCAGAGAACCGGCCTGCGAGATCCGGCCGGTCCGGTCGAAAACCACGTATCAGGAAGGGTAACTATGAAACTGCAGTCTCTTGAGAAACTGTTCATTCAGGAACTGAAGGACCTGTACAGCGCTGAGAACCAGTTGCTGGAAGCGCTGCCGAAGATGGCCAGCGCCGCATCGAACAAGGAACTCAAACAGGGATTCGAGAAGCACCTGGAAGAGACGAAGGAGCACGTCAGCCGGCTCGAGCAGATTTTCGAGGATCTGGATGGCAAGCCGACAGGCGAGAAGTGCGAGGCGATGGAAGGCCTGATCGAAGAGGGTGAAGAGTTCGTCGAGGCCGATGGTGACGACTCGGTCAAGGATGCGGCCCTGATCAGTGCGGCGCAAAAGGTCGAGCACTACGAGATTGCCAGCTACGGCACCGTGCGCACCTTTGCGAAGCATCTCGGCAATGACAGAGCTCAGAAGCTTCTCCAGCAGACGCTCGATGAGGAGGCAAAGACAGACCAAAAGCTTACCCAACTTGCTGAGAAGGACGTGAAGATCAACGAGATGGCGTTGCGGTAAGCCGCCAGTACTTGAGAAGGGTGCCACACACCGCCACTCTCTCCTTCCCTTTTCGCTGACCTGTCCGGACCTGGTTCGGGCAGGTCACTGCTTCCCGACAGGCTCCTTCGGTGCGCGAATACGTCTAATCCCGAAGCTCCGGCCAGAGGCTGAGCAGGAGCCTCTCCGCATCGTGACGGATGAGGAGCTCGGTTGTGGAGAAGTGTCCGGGGATGACTCTGGGGACGAGTTCTGACACCTCATCGACGTCCGGCTGCACCGGGAACGCCTGCTCCTCCGCGTAGGCATCCAGCAGCGACTGCGGGTAGTTGCTGGTGCTGACCAGGACGGTGTCGACGCGTCGTCCCAGATAGCGGTGGATCTCCCGGACGAAGCTGGACGCCTTGAATCCGTCCGTCTCGCCGTGCTTTGTCATGACATTGCAGACATAGACGATCTCGCCCTCGCAGGAGCGAATCGCCTCGGTAACACCGTCGACCAGAAAACAGGGAAGAATGCTCGTATAAAGGTCGCCCGGCCCGATGATGACCACGTCAGCCCGCTCCAGTGACTTTCGGGCACGAACGGTTGCGCGGGCCGGCGAATCGAGAAACAGGCGCCTGATCGGCTGGACCGACCGGTTGCGGGGCTGGTCGATCTCTGCCTCGCCTTTGATGACCGCGCCGTCTTCGAGTTCCGCGCAGAGGGTCGCATGCTCAAGGGTGACTGGGATCACGCTGCCGGCCGTGTCGAGGATCTCCCGGGCATCTTCCAGTGCTTCCATCAGGTTGCCATCGTTGAGATCCTGCAACGCGTGCAGGATCAGGTTTCCCAACGAGTGACCGCCGATCGTCCCGATGTCTGAATCGGGGAAGCGGTAGTTGAAAACGTCGCCCCAGAGCCTGCTGGAGCGGGAGAGCGCGACCATCGCCTGCCGGAGATCGCCGAGTGGCAA
This sequence comes from Thermomicrobiaceae bacterium, assembly GCA_007123655.1. Classification (GTDB taxonomy): domain Bacteria; phylum Chloroflexota; class Chloroflexia; order Thermomicrobiales; family Thermomicrobiaceae; genus SLMJ01. The sequence continues at coordinate 2,907 of SKKR01000332.1, read as the reverse complement.
CGGACGGCCGAACTCGTCGATGAGCCGTCTCGAGGACCCGCCGGAGTCCATCATCGTTACGATCGCCGAGAGCTGTGTCGCGAACTTCTTGAGTTCGGAGAGCATGGTGAACGAGCCGGTGCCCCCACCGAGCGTGACGATCCGTTCTCCAATTTGTGTACCGTGTGTCAGCCGTGCCATGTTCACCTGTTTTTCCGAACCTGGATTGCTGCCGAACGCAGCGTACCATCATCCGGGGAAGGCGGCAGCGTCACCGTCTCTCGTCCGGCTCGAAACCGGCAACGATCATCCCGTAGTAGGCGGGAGCCTCGTAGGAGAGCACCTCGCCGGTCATTGGAACCAGATCCATGACTCCCGCGAGCATCAGCGTCTGCCAGAGCCCGTCGATCGCTGCGTTCTGCACCTTGTCGTCCGGTAAGTCGATCAGGCTTCCGGGGTCGCTGTCCTTCAACGCATCGACGACCATCTGATCGACCACGGGCGCATCAGGATGCGCATCGTGGGCCGGCGTGCTCTTGTGCGTGTGCGCCCAGTCGCAGGACGCAATAAACGCGACCCGTCGCGGGTCCCGCTCGGCCGCCTCGGCGATGGCTTTTCCGAACTCGACCATCGTCGAACGCGGAAGGGTGCGAGACGGGTTGGCGATGACGACCGGAGGCACCGTCTCCTCGAACTCGGGAGTCTCGAAGATGTGTGCCAGCACGTGTCCCATTCCCACCATGTTCTTCTGTTGCCCAACGAACCAGAGCGGGGTAATCACACCCCAGTCGAGCGGGATGACCGACTGGTCCCGACGGTTGCCCGCGAACGCGCCCATCGCAACTGGCACATTCCGAATTCTCGCAAATTCGGCGATCTCGTCCGTCAGGGATTGATCGACCGGAATATTCATCTCCAGTGTCCGCCCGCCCCAGTGCAGCGTTCCCGCTCCTCGAGCAACAGCTGCCAGGGTGATTGTGTTTTCGACCCGGAACCCGTGCGGGGTCGCGATGACGATCACCTCGGGCTCATGGGCACGGAAGCGTTCGCCGAGAGCGAACATTGCTTCCCTGGTGGCGAAACCACCGTCCGCGTCGTCACTCAGGTCGGGAATGATCGGAAATCCGTGGGGTGCAACGCAGGCGTACACCAGCGGCATGCATCGTCTCCTTTTATCGCCGCGAATAAACGGGCCGGGCACAGTATCTGGCGTCTGAACCGTTGCGTCAATCGAGCGAGTACCACGGCGCCCCATTACGACATTCTGTGCGACATTCTTCGGATGCCTGGTAGGTGAGCACCCCATTAGTATCGGTTTCATAGTTTCGAGTGCATGCTGAACGGAGAGCGAGGAAAGATGCAAGAGGCAGAGTTTACGCTCGCGGTGATCATTGGAAGCAACCGTGAAGGGCGACGTGGGCACATCGTTGCTGACTGGTTTCGTCGGGAGGCGGAGATCTCGGACCGGTTCAACGTCTCGGTCATCGACCTGGCACGGCTTTCGGTGCCGGGCCACTTCCCGGACGTTCCGGGAGGCGACATCGAATGGCTTCTGCATCAGCTGCGTGATGCACACGCGATGGTGATTGTCACTCCGGAATACAATCACGGGTATCCTGCTTCTGTTAAGCAGGCGATCGATCTCACGGGTGAGGCATGGTACGCCAAGCCGGTCGGGTTCGTTTCCTACGGAGGCGCGTCAGGCGGGATCCGGGCGGTTGAACAGTTACGCCAGATCATCCCGGAACTCAGAGCGGTATCCACGCGGACATCCGTCTCGATCCCGAATTTCTCCGATTTCATCGCCGGGAACGATCGATTCAATCCGCCCACGGCGTGTGTAAACGCGAGTGTGGCGATGCTGGATGAACTCGCCTGGTGGTGCGGCGTCATTCAACGCGGGCAACGAGTCTCAGTCTAGGAGCAGTGTGATGGATTACAGCCACTGGAGTGCCCTGCGCAGCGCGATGCGCAGTGACAAGCTGCAGGACCGGACTATCGACCGGCAGACGCTCTGGCGAATCATCGATTTCGCCAGGCCGTACAAGCGTATGCTGCTCATTTTCCTGTTCCTGAGCATTATCAGTGCGATCCTGACCGTGGCGACGCCGGTCCTTGCCGGCCGAGTCGTTGACGCGATTGTGGCCGGGGACAGCGAGCGGCAGGTTGTCGTGCTTGCGCTGCTCATTGCAGGGATCGCGCTTCTCGATGCGGCCGTGGGGATCACCGAGCGATGGCAGTCCTCGAGAATTGGCGAAGGGCTCATTCTGGACTTGAGACGAGTAGTATTCGGGCACGTTCAGAAGATGCCGGTCGCGTTCTTCACCCGGACGAGGACCGGAGCACTCGTCAGCCGGCTGAACAACGACGTCATCGGCGCTCAACGAGCGTTTACCGGAATCCTGTCCGGTATCGTCAGCAACGTAATCGCGTTGTTGCTCACGCTCGGCGTCATGCTTCAGCTATCCTGGCAGATCACCGTCATCGCACTGATATTACTTCCGATGTTCATCATTCCGGCTCGCCGGATGGGTTCGAGGCTGGCAGCGCTCGAGCGGGAAGCTGCGAACCACAACGCGTCGATGACCAACCAGATGACCGAACGCTTCTCCGCGCCCGGCGCGACGCTGGTCAAGCTGTTCGGCCGGCCGGATCAGGAAGAGGCCGATTTCACCGAACGCGCCAATCGGGTTGCCCAGATCGGCGTGCGGACATCCATACTCCAGTACCTCTTTCTGACCGCGCTGACGCTCGTGTCCGCGCTCGCACTGGCGCTCGTATACGGGCTGGGCGGGTTCATGGCACTGGCTGGCTCCCTGGAAGCCGGCACGGTCGTGACGCTCGCATTACTGCTGACGCGTCTGTATGGCCCGTTGACCCAGCTTTCGAACGCGCGTGTCGACGCGATGACCGCGCTGGTCAGCTTCG
>SKKR01000191.1 GCA_007123655.1 Thermomicrobiaceae bacterium | reverse complement strand
TTCGCCTGGCGGAGCGAATCGTCGACGCGGTTCCCTGCGCGGAAGCGCTCAAGTTCGTCAGCTCCGGGACCGAGGCGACCTTCCACGCGATGCGTATCGCGCGCACCTTCACCGATAGACCGAAGATCCTGAAATTCGAAGGCGGTTTCCACGGGGTCAACGACTACTCGATGATGAGCACGATGGCGCCGGTTCAGACAGACTATCCTCGCCCGATACCGGATTCTGCCGGGATCCCGGGCGAACTGGAAGCCGATGTGCTCGTCTCTCGCTGGAATGATGCCGAGCTCACCGCGAAGATTCTCCGGGACCATGAGTCCGAGATCGCCGCCGTCATTTGTGAGCCGCTTCAGCGCGCGCTCGTTCCCGCTCCCGGGTTTCTTAACGACCTTCGCGATCTTACGCGCAAACATGGAACACTACTGATCTTCGACGAAATCGTCACCGGATTCCGCCTGGCGTACGGGGGCGCACAGGAACTCTACGGCGTGACGCCGGATCTGGCGACCTACGGAAAGGCGATCGCCGGCGGCTACCCGCTGGCGGCAATTGCCGGGCGCGCCGATATCATGGAGGTCACCAACCCGGATCGTCGAGGATCGGCCCCGGTTTCTCACCTTGGCGGTACGATGAACGGAAACCCGCTCGCGGCGGTCGCCGGTCTGGCGACACTGGATGTGCTGGCGGAACCAGGAGTCTACGCACGTCTCTACAAGACGGCAAACCGGCTCAAGGAAGGCCTCTATGAATCCGCCGGCGCCGCCGGGGAATCGATCCAGATCGCCGGAGTCGGACCGGTATTCCAGGTCTTCTTCACCGAATCGCAGCCGGCCGACTACCCGGATGTGCTGAATACAGACCGGGCTCGCGGTCGCCAGTTCGGCTTGAACCTGGTCGAGCAGGGTCTGTTTCTGAATCCCGGGGAAAAGTTCTACATTTCTCTGGCGCACGACGACCGTGACGTCGACGAAACACTCGACGCGTTCTCATCCGCGCTTACGACACTCCCGACTGCGGTAAGCCACTGAGCTCAGTCGTTCGCGAGACCTCAGTAGCTCGACCCCGCCACCCAGAACCGATTCCCGGGAAGGGTCACACGTCGGTTACCATTCGCGACGGGTGAGTGTTCCGTGGTGTTCATGATGGCCCGGATCAATGCGAGGGAAATGCCCCTGGTTTGCGGGATCGCTGGGCCTTTAGCGCCAGATCGATCAGGCGCCGCAGCGCACGAAGCTGCCTGGGGGCAATAGTCGCATCGGACTCACCCGCCACGACGCGGCTCAGTCGGTAACCCAGATGCTGTACATCATCGGTCAGTCTGCCGGCGTCGAAATCCCCCGGGCCTAGTTCGGATTCAACGTCCTGCAGCGCACGGCCCCGGTCCTCCGGCAGTTCCCGGATTCCGGTGAGATCCCGCAGGGCGTCGACAAGCTGGTCAGCCTCGGGCCCGGAAGCCGGTTCGGCGCTACGCGCAGCCTGGTACATGCCCTGAATCCGGCTCGTGAGCGCGTCGTCATCGAGTTCTTCATATGACGGGTCTGCCCGCAGCTGACGGCTGATCTCTCGCACTTCGTCATCCGTCGCCCCGGCCAGAATCAGCTCCCCGAGCGCTTGCTGAGCACCCGTGGACAGACTCTGCAGCGCCCGGGTCTGTTTTTCGGAAAGCTCGCCGGCGCGAATACGGTCCTGGACGGGCCCGGCCAGTTTCTCCGTGCTCAGAAGCTGAAACAGGCGGCTCCGTCGAATCCCGACCGCCTCCGCTACCCGCTCCCAGGGTGCATCATCCATCTGCCGCTTCAAGGCACGCAGCGCCGCCGCCCGGTCCACAGCATTCAGGTCCTCCCGAACCACGTTCTCCATGAGCTGGTGAATCAGCCGCCGCTCTTCCGGAACTTCGCGGACGATCGCCGGAATCGATGACAGTCCGGCAATCTGAGCGGCTCGCCAGCGCCGCTCGCCGTGGAGGATCACATAGTGATCGTCTTCGCCGTCGTAGCGGACAGCGATCGGTTGGAGCACACCTTCCTGGCGGATCGAACTGGCCAGTTCCTCGAGCGCGTCCTGATCGAATGTCTGCCTGGGCTGGCCAGGATCCGGACTGATCCGTTCGACATCGATCTCCTTGGCGTCGACAAGGTCACGCACCCCGGCGGCACGCGGCGAGGTATCCTCGAAAAGTGAATCTACCGTGAACCGGCGACGACCCTTTTTAGGAACGGACATGTCCAACCTCCGGGGCTACCTGCTCCTCGAGCGCTCTGGCGGCATCTCGGTACGCCGTCGAAAGCGGGGAGTTCGGCATGTACTGCAGGATCGAGGTGTGATCCACGATCGATTCAGCGCTCTTAACCGAGAGGGGGATCGGCGGCAGCAGCCGAACGTGAGGGAACTGCTCGCGCAGCATCTCGATCATGTCGGCCGCGAGCCGGGACGAATGGTGCACCTTGGTGGGAAGAAAGCCGGCAACCGTCAGGTTCGGGTTCAACCGATAGATCCGGTTGACCGTCTCGAACAGCCGTCTGAGCACCATCAATGAAAGCGGGTGTGGCTCGATCGGAATGACGAGCGTGTCCGACGCCACGAGGACGTTGATACTGAGAATGTTCAGTGACGGCGGGCTGTCGATGACGACGAGATCGTATCTGTCCAGCATCTGGTCATCGAGAATTCGTTCCAGCCGTCGCTCCCGCTCGAGTTCGTTCAGCAGTTCGAGCTCCGCCGCCGCCAGGTCGGGATGGCTCGGGATCAAGTCCATGCCTTCGACCGTGGTGGACAGTACGACGTCGTCCAGCGGCACATCTGGATCCGACAGCAGATCGTAGATCGATTGCTGTAGATTGATGACGTCCACGCCCAGCGCCATCGTGAGGCTCGCCTGGGGGTCGAGATCAATCGCCAGGACGCGCCTGCCGCGTTCAACAAGCGCCGCGCCCACGTTGAGCGTGCTCGTCGTTTTGGCTGTCCCGCCTTTCTGGTTGAAAAAGGCAATGACGGTCGGCACGCGTTCGCTCCAGTCTGTGAACGACGATGACCCGCTGCTTGTAGCGTAGCAGATTCGGTGACCAAAAGTCACGGCTCTCTCGATCTTAACACGTTTCAACGAGTGAAGTCGCCGGAAGTTGCGGGAATCCCGTGGCGATATGTCGTTCGGGATCTGTGGGCCGTGCCCTGTTGTCCCACATTCCTGATGCGTTTCTGGCTAAAACCAGGTAGAATTGTCAGCGACAGGTGAGCCGACGAGTAACCGGGGGACGGCTTCGTGGCAACAAACACAACTCGGTTGGTACGGATCCCGACTGCGACGACCAGCGGCGCTACCCCGAGACGGAGTGCGGTGCCGTTTAGCGGGTTAATGATTCTCTTTGCCATTCTGATGTTCGGCCTCGCCCTTGCCATTCCGGCGTCGCGGGCGATTCAGGAAGCTGAAATGCGAGACCGGATCGCCGCGTTCGGTGGCACGACCGAAAATGGTGAATCGGAGTCGTCCGGAGAAGCGGCATCCGATCCAAGTGAGCTGCCGGCGATCGCTGAACTCGCAGATGACGAGGATGAGGACGATCCGGAGCAGGAACCCTCATCAGGTCCGGGACCAAATCCGAAGACCCTTCACGACTCGGTGCAGAGTAATGACCGCGCTACCTCAATCTCCGGGCTCCAGGCAAACGCGGCGATCGAGAACGAGCCCGAGGAGAACAAACCGCCGAAGCCGACACATCTGCGGATTCCGGCGGTCAATATCGATACCGAGATCGTTCAGGTCGGCTACGAGGTCCAGGAAGTTGAGGGCCAGCGCGTCCGGGAATGGGAAGTTGCGTCCTATGCCGCCGGGCATCACAAGACGTCCGCCCGCCCCGGCGAGAAGGGCAACATGGTCATCACCGGACACAACGACTGGGAAGGTGAAGTCTTCCGCACCCTTGAGCATATCGAAATCGGCAATGAGGTATCCGTGTCCACCGAGAACGGCGACTACACCTACGTGGTCGAAGAGGTCCACATGCGCAGGGAAATCGGCGTCTCGATGGAAGAGCGACTCGCAACCGGTCAGTTTCTGGCCAACATGCCGGATGAGCGATTGACGCTCGTAACGTGCTGGCCGTACGGCATTAACGACCACCGTGTCATCGTCGTTGCCAAACCGGTTGACGGGTAACCTGGAATTCGTACGAATGTGCTCATGCGTGGGGCCAGCGCCCCGCGCATTGTTCGTGTCGGCCGGCAGCCGGCGATCCTGATCCCGCGCAGTAGAATGAATGCTCCGGGAATCGATCATGCGGCCGGACAAACCGGATCCGTGAGGAGGGACCGTGTCGGAAACCCCTGATGTCATTGCCGGACGCTACAAACTCACCCGGCAACTAGGCCAGGGAAGCTTCGCCGAGACCTATCTCGCCGAGGACACAAACCTTAATCGGCCCGTCGCGATCAAGATTCTTCGCTCCCAATATGCCAACGACGAACGGTTCGCTCTGCGGTTCGAGCGTGAGGCCCGAGCCGCGGCCGCCGTGCGTCACCGCAATATCGTCGACGTGTTCGATTACGGCCATGACGATTCCACGCTCTACATGGTCATGGAATGGGTCGACGGCCCGAACCTGAAAGAATATCTGCGCGGCCGCGGTCAGTTGACCCCGGACGAGGCATCGTCGGTCATGCGCGACGTGCTGCAGGGACTGCAGGCGATCCACGACGCCGGCATCGTTCACCGGGACGTCAAGCCACAGAACGTACTGGTCGATCAGCACGGAACCGCGAAGATCTCGGACTTCGGCATTGCACGCGGCGCGCTGGACGCCGGCCTGACCGACACCGGAATGGCGCTCGGCACCGCCGCCTACATGGCGCCAGAACAGGCGCGCGCCGGTGAAGTTGGTCCCCCGGCGGACCTTTACGCGGCAGGGGTGCTGCTGTTCGAAATGCTGACCGGGCGCCTGCCGTTTCCCGGCGAGAACCCGCTGCAGGTGATGTACCAGCACGTCAACGAACAGCCTCCAGACCCGCGTCAACTGAACGAAAACATCCCGCCGGGGCTCGCACTCGTTGTGATAAAGGCGCTGGCGAAAGAGCCTGAAGACCGCTTCGAGAGCGCGAGCGAGATGCTTTCTGCGATCCAGAATCCTCCATCCAGCGAGGAAGAGACCCGGATCATGTCGGCAGCAACTCCGGACCGCACCCGGGCGATGCCGGCCGGTGCCGCCGGCCGGGGAGGCCGGAGACCACCTCCGCCACCCCGTCGCCGACGCCGCGGTTCACCGATCTGGCCGATCGCGCTTGTCGCGGGTATGCTCATTCTGTTCGCGATTGCCGGGATCTGGTTCC
>SKKR01000284.1 GCA_007123655.1 Thermomicrobiaceae bacterium | reverse complement strand
TGGGGCGCGTTTATCGTCGCGGGGCTGGTTCCGGCGGCGACCGGCATTGCCGTGGCACTGGAGCGGTGGATCGCCAACAGGTCGGTTCCGGACCCATCCGCTCTCGAGCCCGCACTTTATGCCCCGGGAGTCGCCGTGCTTCCGAGCGCACAGGTGATCGGATCTATCCTGTTGTTCGGGCTGCTGTTCGTGGTTGCCCGTGACCTGGAGAGCCCGCTCATTCGGTATGCCGTACAGGGCGTCGCTGGTCCGTTCGTTCCGCTCGTCGCCGTCTCGCAGCTCTGGTTCGGCGCGCTCTGGCCGGCCGAAGTCCTGACAGCGGTTCTTATCGGGAGCCTCATGCTGATCCCGATGATCGCGATTGCGCGACGCGTGGACAGCATCTGCAGAGGCCTCCCGCTGGTTCGTGCCGCGGACGTCGTGCACGATGAACGATTGCCCCACGCTCGCGCGTTGACCAGTACGGTCGTGTTCAATCAGAACACGGTGTCCAAGGTATACCGGCCCGGTTTCCTGCCGCGGGCGATCTACTGGCTGGCCTTTCAGGCCGAGTTTCCGTATATGCGCAACCAGCACGCACTGCGAGCAGCGGTGCTCCGGCGGAATCTGATCGGTCGGATGACCGAGTTCTGGTACGGCGAGAATCACGTGGCCCGGGCCATCGGAATCGATCAGGTCGCCGGCCGCTACGCGATCACCAGCGAGTTTGTCGATGGCGGCGAACCGGAAGACCGGAGAGCCGCCCGGACATTTCTGGCCGATCTGGCGGAACACTTTGAAGCGGCTGGTTTTCCGACCTGGCAGATCGATCCGCGGCAACCGCGAGCGACCGACAACGTGGTCCAGACGAACGACGGGCGTTTTCGGGTGATCGATCTGGAGTCCGGTCTCGTCTCGCCGCTGGCCTCTGTTCGTGCCTGGAAACGAGCGTTCAGCCGCGGCCTGGTACCGATGTTCGACGACATCTTCTTCGACGTTACGCGCGACTATATCGCGCGACATGAAGCCGAGATGCGTGAGCGCATGGGCGATGACTGGGTGCGGTCGCTTCTGGCGACGCTCGACGACACCGAACAGGCGACCAGTGCCTGGCACAACAGCGAACCACGCATCTGGAGCCGGCTACTGGGCCGGAAACGATCGTCCCCGGACGCGACCGGTGCACGCCGGCACTGGGCCATTCAGTGGTTCGAGCAGGCGATACGCAACTGGCGCGCGGAAGGTCGGATCAGCGGCGCCGAGGCGTCTGAATTGAGCCGGAAAGTGCAGTCACCGCAGTTTCTGGCGGTCATGCCGCACTTCGGCGTCCATCTGGGGACCGGGATCCTGCTCCGCTTCCCGCTGGGCAGTATTGCCCGGACGGGATATACCGCGTTCCAGCTGTCGCGTGTCACCTGGCACTATCTGACCGGCCGGATCGACCGGGGTACCTGGCGGGACGCGGCTGGAATCCACTCGCCGCTCGTGATTGCCCTGGCCGCGGTACCCGGATTCGGCGCGTTCGCCTATCTCGTGTCTCGCCCGATTCGCTCGGACCACCTGCTGCTGCGAGTCGCGCTGGATGCGGTCATGCTGAAGGTTCCGGGCCGGCTCTACCAGCGATTCGGCCTGCGCTGGCTGGTGACGGACATGCCTTCCACTGTGCTGATCCAGTCGAAGGTCGCCGCAGAGGATCTCCGCTCGCGCCAGATGTTCGGCTGGACCGATGAGCACCGGCAGGTCTCCGAACCCGGACAGGATCCCTGGACAGTTGAAGTCGCCGCAAGCTGGAACGTCCGTGGTATTGCCTAACCCTTTCCGGATCCTCGGATCGGATTGGCATCCGAGGAGCGCCCGCACTTTCAGGACTACTGTGCCAGGATACCGCCATCGATCACCAGCGAGCTTCCGCTCATGAATCCGGCATCCTCGGACGCCACATAGAGCGCGGCCCTGGCGACCTCGTACGGCGTTCCGAGCCGACCCAGCGGTTGACGAGCGATCAGATTTTCACGCTCGCGTTGCGGGTCGTCCGCCTGCTCAAGGATCCGTCCGATCCACGGGCTGTCCACCGTGCCCGGACAGATACAGTTGCAGCGGATCCCATCCCGGACATACGATGTCGCGATCTGCTTCGTCAGGGTGATCACGGCGCCCTTGCTCGCGCAGTAGGCTGCCCGGTTGTTCAGGCCGATCAGTCCAGCTACTGAGGCGATGTTCACGATGGTACCGCCACCGCTGGAGATCATCTCGGGAATGAACCGGCGGCAGCAGAGGAAGACGCCGCGGGCGTTGACCGCGAAGACGCGGTCCCAGTTCTCCGGGGTTTCGTCCGCGACGTTGGTGTAGCTGCCGATCCCGGCGTTATTGCAGAGGATATCCACCCGGCCAAACCGCGACATCGCTGCGTCCCCCAGCGCGGCGACGCTCTCTTCGGAGGAAACGTCCGCCCGGATGAAGCTAGCCGTTTCGCCGATCGCTTCGGCCGTCCGGCGCGCGGAATCCTCGGAGACGTCAGCGACCAGCACCCTGGCGCCGGCTTCGGCGAACACCTGGGAGATGGCCTGGCCGATGCCGGATCCGCCCCCCGTAACGACCGCGGTCTTTCCTTCCAGTGATGTGGTGACCTGATTGCTCATCCCGTCATTCCTCTCGTAACAATCCAATGCTGCACCGGCTCTGACTCCGCGAGCACGATACGGGACGGGCAGCAACCGGGCAACCGGCTCGTGCCCGGGACACCGTCCTCGACCGATTGCGCCGACGTCGTGAATTGCTGGCCAGTTCTTGCCGCACATGCGCTAAGATCGAGTGTCAGCTTGTCGTGGCATAACATCCAGGTAGTTGTTTCGTATTGAGACGTCCGCGCGGAATGGAACGGATACCAGATGCCGGCACGGGACAGGAAGTTCCAGCGAAAGCTCGACAAGGCCGTTAACGATCCGGACCTGGCCACCGCCCTGACCAGGGGTCTGACGACCATCCGGGACCGGCGCGACAACGCGTTCAAACCGCTCGACTTCGAGGGCATGCGATCCGAGTTCCGGTCCATCAAAGAACGGGCGATCGAGAATCTTCCGGAACTCGTTGAGCAGTTCACCAGAGAGGCTGAAGCCGTCGGTGCGACCGTCCATCTGGCGAAGACGGCGGAGGATGCAAACCGGATCATCGGCGACCTGGCGGAGCGACATGGCGTGAAGCTTGCCGTCAAGTCAAAATCGATGGCGACGGAGGAGATCCACCTCAACGAGTACCTGGAGACGCGTGGCGTTATCGCGGTCGAGACCGATCTCGGGGAGTGGATCCTGCAGCTTTCCGGGGAAACGCCGTCGCATCTGATCGCCCCCGCGATTCACAAGACGCGAGAGCAGATCGCCGAAATCTTCCGGAAGAACCTCAAGGGCCGGCGGAAGGTCTCCTCGGAGACATCCGAACTCGTCAAGATCGCCCGGGCGGAGCTTCGCCAGGCCTTCATCGACGCCGGGATGGGGATCTCCGGGGGCAACGCCGGCATCGCCGAGTCCGGCACGCTGGTGCTGGTCACCAATGAAGGCAATGGTCGGCTGGTGACGACACTTCCACCGGTACATGTTGCGGTGATGGGCGTCGAGAAGATCGTGCCGACACTGGAAGACGCCACGAAAATGCTGCAACTCCTGCCCCGCTCCGGCACCTCCCAGAAACTGACCAGTTATGTCTCGTTCATCACCGGGCCGAGCCGCAGTGCGGATATCGAGCTGGAGCTTAGTATCGGGGTCCATGGGCCGAAAGAGGTCCACATCGTCCTGCTGGACAACGGGCGTATGGACGCCCGGGAAGATGAGGACCTGGTCGATTCGCTCTACTGCATCCGGTGCGGCGCCTGCTCAAATGTCTGCCCGCCGTACCAGATCGTCAGCGGCCACCTGTTCGGCCACGTCTATACCGGGCCGATCGGCCTGCCGCTGACGGCGATTCACCACGGCCTGGAAAACGTGGCGGACCCGCAGAGCCTTTGCGTCTCGTGCAATGCCTGCCAGCTCGTCTGTCCGGTCGATATCCCGATCCCGCGGATGATCATGGACGTTCGCGAGCGGGTCACCGAGCGCATGGGCCACGCCACGAAGATGAAAGATCGAGCGCTCGAGCGCTGGGCGGACCCGAAGCATGGCAACCGCTGGATGCGTCTGGCGGCCAGGGCCTCGTCGCCGTTGAAGGACTCCGACGGATACATCAGGCGCATTCCCCTGCAGGGCAAGCTAACGAAGGGCCGGCACCTGCTGGCCCCAGTGCGGAAGCCGCTGCGGGACCGGGTCAGGTCCCGACGCACGAACAGGCGTCCCGAGGATCAGCCCCCGACAGCGGTTTTCCCTGGCAGCCAGGTTGCCGGGCAGACCGTGGCGTACTTCCCCGGTTGCATGATCGATCGGCTGTTGCCGGAGATGGGCGAGGCGGCGATCACCGTCTTTGAAGCGTGTGGCTGCCATGTCATCTTCCCGCCGGATCAGCACTGCTGCGGGCTGGTCGCGCTCAACTCGGGAGACGCGAGCCGGGGTCGGCGAATGGCCGAGCAGACGGTTGGAATGCTGGAGCGAGTGGACGCGGACTGGATCGTGAGCAACTCGACCAGTTGCTACGCCGCGATCGTGGATGACTACCAGCATCTGTTCCGCCATGACCCGCAGTGGCTCGAACGCGTGGAACATCTGGCCGGGAAAATCGTCGACGCGACGACATTTCTCACCGACGTTGCGAAGGTCAAACCTTTTCCAGCTTCGGGCGATCGACCGGTCGTCACGTACCACGACGCCTGTCAAACCCACAACGCGCTCGGTATCCGAGAGCAACCCAGGTACATTATTCAGGACCTGCTGGGACTGGAGCTTCGCGAGATGGTGGAGTCGAGTGTCTGCTGCGGGTTCGGCGGATCGTTCGCCATGGACTTCCCCGAGGTGTCCAGCGCGATTCTCAAGCGCAAGCTCACCAATGCTGGTGAGACAGGCGCTCCGATCCTCGTGTCGGACAATCCCGGTTGCCTGATGCAGATCAAAGGGGGACTTCACGCACGAGGAAGCAATACGCGGGCGATTCACCTGATGGAGTTGATTGCAGAGTGTTTGGATGAATAGACACTGGACCTTGGTTCAAGCGATTTGAACAGACTGAAGTAACACGGGTGTATCGGACGACCTGAATTCTGAACTGGAGGAAAAAGTGGACGAACATCTAACCGTTGGAGAGGTGGCGCGAGAGACAGGTGTCACGCCAAAAACGGTTCGGTACTACGAGGAAATCGGCTTGCTCCCGGAAGGTGCGCGCGCCCCGAATGGGTACCGCCAGTTTCGGATCGAAGACGTGAACCGG
>SKKR01000135.1 GCA_007123655.1 Thermomicrobiaceae bacterium | reverse complement strand
CCAGGGTGACGCCGAAGAAGGATTGACCACCTGCGAGCAGCACAACGCCGGGATAAGCCCGGTCATTCATGGCCGGGAGATGTGGTTTTACTACCGCCCCGCTTGCTGGGTAGTGGGCGCAGGACTGGACGTTGTGGACTCGGACTCCCGTTCAGGCTGCTCCTGATTGGCCGGATCCGGACGTTTGAGATTCCGCAGGTTCGGATTCAACATCATCCCGAAAACCGCGAAGATGTAGCTACCGCCGACGATCAGTAGCGCCTGGACGACGCTCGTCCACTCCACCAGGTAACCCGCCAGCAAGCGCCCTGGGACCATCGCGGAGAAAATGGTCGCGTCGTAGAGCCCGAATACGCGTCCACGCAGATCCTTGGGCGTGTTTTCCTGAATCATCGTGAAGACCAGCGGGATCATCGGCCCGTTCATCAGCCCGGCGATGAACATGCCAACCAGCGTCAGCCAGTAGGGTGGTGTTGCGGAGAGCATGAGAAACATGAACGCCATGCTGCTGGCGCCGATCAGAATCACCGGACGCCGGGGCAACCGGTGTCCCCAGATACCGAACCCGATCGCGGTCAGCACCCCGCCGGCGCCCATCGCCGCAAACAGGAACCCGAACGCGGTCGCAGATCCGAGGAGATCGTGCCCGTACACCGGCAGAATTACCATCTGGTTTGCCCGGACGAACTGAACAGCCATCACCGTCAGGAACAGGGCCAGGATGATCTTCGTGCCCGTCACGAACGAGAACCCGTCTTTCAGCTGACCCAGATAACGGGTCTGGCTCTGCACGGCGGCCTGGCTGCTGGGCCGGACTGCCGGGATGAAAAGCGTGACGGACGTTACGGAGACCAGGAACATCCCGGTGGCGATCCAGAGCACGGCGCTTGAACCGATGACGCCGATCAGAATGCCGGCCATCGCAGGCGCCAGCAGGATGGCCGTCTGGAGCAGGGTCTGTCCGATCGAGTTGGCCCGCTCCAGCGGAATTCCGGCGCGCTCGGCGATATCCGGCATCAGGCTGTGCCGGGCAGTGAACCCCGGCGTGTCGAACGTAGCCCGCAGGAAGACGAAGAAGATCAACTGCCAGAACGTGATGCCGGTCGTGAAATGCAACAGCGGGATCATGCCGAACGCGAATCCCGCCACAAGGTCGGAGATGACCGCGGTCCGCTTGAACCCGATACGATCCACGATCACACCGCCGAAGACGCCGGCGAAGATCATCGGGACGCCCTGCACCGCCGCGACGATTCCGGTCCGTGCCGCGCTTCCCGTCGTCTCCAGCACGAACCAGGGGACCGCAACCATCGCCAGCATCAGGCTGAAGTAGACCATGGCGTAGCTGACCAGCAACGCGTAGAACGGTGCTCGCTCGCGATGTTCGGCTGTGGCGGTGCTCATGACCCTCCGGGGATGGCGCCCTGAACCCGGCTGACGCGCTCGCCGGCTCCTGTCAGCCTACCACGGTTTCCACCGCGTGATTACGTCGGTTCTCCCATCGCAGCGTGGACGCGCTCCCGCCCTGCCTGATACAGCTCCTCGATTCGCTCCGCGGGAAGGTCGAACTCGGTGGTACCAACGCCGAGGGTCGGGATCTGGATCGTCCGTCCGACGTCATCCTGATCCAGGTAGCGCCGGTCGTGCGCCTCCATCATCGTTCTGGCGAGGCTTTCCACGTAGTCGATCAGCTGCCCCAGTCGGGTCCGGGCCAGCGCCGAAACCGGGAGTCGACCCGCGAGTGAGTCGCCGGGCTGGTCATCCATAAGCCGGAGACCGAGCACGTTTCGTTGTGGGTCCGGAGCATCGTCGAACACCCAGAGCGGGAAGTTGGACAGCATTCCCCCGTCGACCAGCAGATGCTTGCTGTTATCGGTCGCGTGGCTCAGTCTGACCGGCTCGTACACAACAGGAATGCTCGAGCTCATCCGGAGCACGAGCCCGACTCCAAGCCGGTCCGGGTCGATGCCGAACAGGCCGGCGTCTCGCGGGAACAGCAACAGGCGCCTGGCGGTCACGTCTGACACCACAACCTGGAGCGGCTCGAACTCGCTCCCGTCACGCAGATCCCCGAAGCTCTCAACCCCGTTGGCCCGCAAGAGCTCGTTGAGGCGCTCCAGAACCCGGTCACCGGCGTGCAATCCCATACGCCAGAGGATGGCAAGCGGCTTGCCAACGAGTGGAAGTTGTCCGTACCAGCGGGGATCCAGGAGCTCGGGAAACGGTTCGGTTTCGATGATCCGTCTCAGGTCGGTCGCGGTATACCCGGCCGCGGTCAGACCGGCTACGATCGCCCCGCCAGACGCGCCAGCGATCCGGCGAATCCGTATGTCGCGCTCAGACAGTGCGTGCAGGCCGCCCGCCAGACCGATCGCTTTGATCCCGCCCCCTTGCAGGACGAGATCGACAGAGTCTCCGGCAGATTGGAGGGTCACCATCACCGTCCACCTTTCCGCAGCATGCAGTCAGTCGCCGTTTGCCGTGCTGCTTACCAGAGTCAAGTACGCGCAGTCGCTTCCGGCCGGGTCCCCCGCTCAGAGGGATCCGCCGGCTCGGTCGCCTGCGGAGATTACACGTACGTCCGGTGCCGCAGCGCCGGGTTACGGCTCTTGTTCGCGGATCAGGTCTCGATCTCGTCGCCACGGCCGTCGGTGACCGTGAACTTCGGACGGTATCCGACAGGTGGATGAACGCGCCGCTTCTGCATGAGCACGCCGTGCCGGTTCCGGCCGTAGTAGTCCCGGAGATCGCCGGCGGACATGTAGCCATGCTGCCGGTAGAGCTCCTGCGCGGCCAGGTTCTTGTCTTCGACCATGAGGGTCATGTTGTCGTGGTCGAGCAGCTGTTCGATCGATGACAGCAGCGCGGTGCCCAGGCCCCGTCGCCGGTAAGCGGGATCAACGCAGATGTTCAGGACGCGCGCCTGGTCACCCTGGACGTCACCGATGACACAACCGATAATCTCCTCACCGCTACGCGCCACAAGCACCCGCGCCCGCGGCCAGACCTGGAAGACCATCAGCGTTACCAGCCCGTATGCCTGGCCGTCCTGGAAACATCGGTTTTGCAGGTTGCGAAGTGCGACCAGATCGCCGGCACCGGCGTGGTCGATAATCACCTGCCCGTCTTCCCGCGTCTGTGACGGGATGGTTCTGGTCTCGCGGATCGGTTGTTTCGTCGTCGCCACGGTGCATCACTCCCCGGCGTCGTGCGGACGTCTGCTCCCAATGGGAGCAGATTATACCCGGAACGTCACCCGGTGAGCGCTTCGGCCCCAAGGCGTCGAAGCAGCACTCGATACCCGGGCTGGTTCTCCGGGTGCCACTCGAACACCGCCCGCTCGAAGTACTGCACCGTCATACCGTCTTCGTCTCGCTCGTTCGTCAATGGGTAGCCAAAGATCATCAACCCGCCATGGTTGACCCAGTAATCCCAGAACGCTCCGCCAACGAAGCACTCGGTCTCCGGGAACCAGCGCCCGTTCGTCGTCATCTCGATGACCTTTCGATACGGCAGTACGAAATCGTCCTGCAACGTGCCGGGGCAGGCGGTCCAGTCCACCTCCTGATGGCCAATCACATTCCGCCGCTCGCGTTGACTTGCCGACGCAACCCACTCGTTGACAATGTCTTCGAGCGCGGATAGCTGCGGGGGAGTCGCTCTCTGGTTACCGCCCAGGATGACGAACACCGCAAGGTGGGTCCGGTTCTCCGGCCAGGAACCGCAGTGCCAGAGAACGTCGTTCAGGTCCCGCAACTGGAACACTTCGCCGGCCCTCCCCACTGCCAGGTGGTACATGACGCCGTCTCCCCGAATCGGGGCGCCTCCGGCTGTCGGGTTGGCGCGCCAGTCCCGCTGCAGGTGCCAGGTAACCACACGGTCGATCCACTCGCGGTCGCTCACCTCCGCTGGAACCGGACCACCGTTGTAATGGACCACGATCCCGGTTTTCTCTTCGAGGGAAACCCGCCGGTTCGGGCCACCCGCGGGATTGCGCCGCAGCGCGGGCCGAAGGTCTATCGCATGCTGGAACATGATCATCCCCTTCCGAACGCACTCCCGAAAGCAATTCCCCGGGCGATTCGAATCCGAAGATTTCTTCGTGACCTGCCAGTCAGACGGATACTGGACCGCACTGGCGATCACGGACCTGGAGATCTAGATCTCCACCAGTGTCAGTTCGATCTCTGAACTCGCGTCACCATCCAGTCGTCCCGGCCTTGGCACGACCTCTCGGATTCCAGCGATACGCACGGTGTACGTGTCCGAAGATCCATGTTGATCAACATCCCGGAACGTGGTAACCGCGCCGTCCTCCCAGAGACCCCAGAGTTGCGCGGCGATCGCCCGGCCGTCGTCCGGTGTGGGTGAGCCGTCTCGCCGGACCAGCGTGTCGCGACACTGCACGGTCAACCGCCACCGTCTCCGGCGGACCGGAAGATCGAGCGTCTCGTGTTCGGCCCACATACCCATCAGCACCGGCGCCCAGTCGCTTACCCCTTCCATCGTGACCCGCAACTGGATGAACCGGCTGCGCACGACGTCCGGCATACTGCCTGCAAGCTCGGTCGTCCGATCAGTGGCGTTGATCTCTTCGGACTCCACCTCGGTCCAGGACTGACCACCGTCCGTCGAGAAACTGACCCGCACGGTGACGCCGGATTGCCCTTCCCGTTCATCCGGCCAGGCCAGAATCGCACCGACCTTGCGCCAGACTTTGTCCAGGTCCCGCTCGCCTCCGTCGAGGAGCGAACTCGTCAGCGTCATCGAATCGCGAAACGCCGGGTTGTCCTCGCGGTCGAAGAACTGCCACAGGGCCGTCTGGTTATCGGTTGTCCCCCGGCCCGCCAGAAGGTCACCGTTCCCGGCAACCCCAAAGATCGCCACGGGCCAGCCGAAGCGCGTCTGCTCGCCCTGTTCTTCGTCTAGGAGCCACCAACCGCGCCCATCCCAGGCCCACAGCTGTCGTCGCCCGTCCAGATCACGATCGAGGTTGACCACCAGGTACCGACCGACCGAACAGGCGCCGAACGTGGCGCGTCCTCGCATCCCCATCGGTTCGAAGATCCGGTTGGTCGCGTCGTAGCGGTGGACTTCCTTCCCCATCCACAGCCAGAGCGACCCCATGTGACTGACAACCCAGGTCAGGTCGTCGTCATATCCCGTCTGTGGCAGCGTGGCCTCTGACACATAGTCGGCGGAGTGAGATTCCTCGTGCACGCCGTTCATCGTGAACCGGTACAGCCCCCGCTCGGTGATGAACCAGCAGTCGCCCCGGTGCTCCACGAACGCCCGGATCGGCGCCTGGACGAAGCGTTGCTCTCGCTG
>SKKR01000572.1 GCA_007123655.1 Thermomicrobiaceae bacterium | reverse complement strand
GCATTGGACACAGTTCCAATCAGGAATGAACCGTCGAATCGTCAGGAACGATTCGTCCACTCAGACCATACTATCCCGAACGCGGCGCGAACAACATAATCGATACACCGACCAGGCAGAGCGCCGCGCCAAGGTAATCCCAGCGGTCCGGGCGCCATTGATCAATCGCCATACCCCAGGCAAACGCCATAATCAGAAATATCGCGCCGTACGCCGCGTAGATTCGACCAAACGTGTCGTCTTGTTGGAGAGTGTGGATCACCCCATACGTGAAAAGCACTCCAGCCCCAAGCAGCCCGAATGGCCAGGGCCGGTCGGCCCGCAGCCACTGCCAGACAAGCCAGCCACCCGCGATCTCGGCCAGGCCGGCCATTCCGAACAACAGAAACGCCCGGAGAACTTCCGCGAGCATACCCCTCCTTCGTCCCGGCGACTCTTGATCAGGAAAGGGCCTCCTGCATGCGACGAACCGCTTCGGTGACCAGCTCGTCGGAGTTCGCGAAGCTCATCCTGATGTGGTCTGCGGAGGCGTCGCCAAATGCAACTCCGGGGGTCACGCCAACACGTGCTTCGTTGATGAGCAACTCCGCGATCTCGGTGCCGTCTTTCCCCGTACCGCTCACGTTTGCCAGGGCGTAGAACGCGCCCTCCGGCATCGGGCAGTGGACACCGGGGATCTGATTGAGCCCGTCCACCATCAGTGCTCTCCGGCGGTCCCACGCCGAGACCATTTCGCCGATGAAGTTCTGCGGACCTTCCAGCGCGGCGACCGCTCCTCGCTGGGCGAATGAGGTTGCGCACGTGACAGAGTGACTGTGAATCTTCATGATCTGACGAATGATCTCCACCGGTCCAGCGACGTAGCCGAGACGCCAGCCTGTCATGGCGTACGCCTTGGAGAATCCGTTGTGGGTCAGGGTTCGCTCCGCCATGCCCGGTTGGGCGGCAATGCTGAGGTGAACGTTCCCGTCATAGACGATCTTTTCGTAGATCTCGTCCGAGAAAACGATCAGGTCGTGCTCTTGCGCCGCGCCGCAGATCGCGTCGATTTCGGCTTGAGACAGGACGCGTCCACTCGGGTTGTTCGGGCTGTTCACAATCAGGAGCTGTGTGCTGGGAGTCACGTGGCGGTCAATCGCGTCGCGGGTGACACGGTAGTTATCAGCCGCGTCGAGCGGGACGTGAACGGTTCTGGCTCCGGCGATCGTGGCCATCGGTTCGTAGGACACCCAGCCGGGATCGAGCGTCAGGACATCGTCTCCAGGTCCAACGAGCGCAAGTACGGAGGAGATAAGCGCGGACTTTCCGCCCGGCGTAACGATAATCCCGGCCGTGTCGACCTCGACCCCGTTGTCGGCCCTCAGTTTTTCCCGGATAGCTTCCCGCAGCTCGGGGATGCCGGCACTCGCGACATAGTGCGTGTCTCCGGCGAATAACGCCTCCGAGGCGGCCTCGCAAATGTGCCTGGGCGTCGGGAAGTCCGGGTCTCCGCCGCCGAGGTCGATCACGTCGATGCCCTGCTGCTTCAACTCTCGCACTCTGTCCGACACAGCGACCGTCGGCGATGGTTGCAGCTGGCCGATGCGTTCAGCGAATCTGTACGACACGAACCCTCCCTGTAGCTTCAGTATTCGTTCGGTGTGCGTCTCGACGCAAGCGCATACGTCCGCCGGCTGCACGCCATTATGCCCGAGATAGCGTATTTGCACAGTATCCGGGCTCACACCCCTGCCGAGATGGCCGAGAAGAGGCAATTCGCCGAGAGCACTTGCATGTGAGCAGCGTGTTGGCTAAGATATCACCGTTAGCACTCGATTGATGAGAGTGCTAAACCAAACAGGTGGAAGGGATGCGGCGCGATCGGTTCGTCGCATGAGTTCACAGGAGGTCGTGAAGGATGGCAGTCAATACCACGTTGAGGCCGCTCGGTGACCGGGTGGTCGTCCGCCCGATCGAGCAGGAAGAGGTAACCGCCAGCGGAATCGTTTTGCCGGATACCGCCAAGGAAAAGCCGCAGCGCGGCGAGATCATCGCAGTCGGGCCGGGGCGGATGGCCGACGATGGCAGTCGGTTGCCGATGGACGTCAAGGACGGCGAGCAGGTGCTGTTCGCGAAGTACGCCGGCACGGAAGTCAAGGTCGGCGACGAAGAATATCTCGTGATCAGTGAGAAGGACATTCTTGCGGTTGTCGGCAGCTAGAAACCGGAAGATCGGGATTAATCGGTTGTCCCCGATGGGAACAACGGGAGGAGTCTAAACGTGGCGAAGATTCTCGAATTCGACGAACAAGCGCGAAGGTCACTCAAGAAGGGCATCGATGTCCTGGCTGACGCGGTGAAAACGACTCTGGGCCCGAAGGGGCGCAATGTCGCCATCGACAAGAAGTTCGGCGCGCCGACCGTCACGCATGACGGTGTAACGGTCGCGAAGGAGATCGAGCTCGAAGACCACTTCGAGAACATGGGCGCTCAGCTTCTCAAGGAAGCCGCCACCAAGACGAACGACATCGCTGGTGACGGTACCAGCACGGCGACCGTTCTGGCCCAGGCGATCGTGCATGAAGGACTGCGAAACGTCGCGGCCGGCGCGAATCCGATGCAGCTCAAGCACGGAATCGAAAAGGGCAGCAAGCTGGTCGTCCAGCAGCTCAAGGACATGGCGATCCAGATCCGCGGCCGGGAAGACATTGCGCACGTCGCCGGCATTTCCGCGGCTGATGAAGAGATCGGTAACCTGATCGCCGATGTCATGGAAAAGGTCGGCAAAGACGGTGTCGTAACGGTCGAAGAGTCCCGCGGTCTGGAGTTCGAAGTCGAGTACACCGAGGGCATGCAGATCGATCGCGGATATTCGTCCCCGTACTTCGTCACCAACACCGAGCGCATGGAAGCCGAACTGGACGAACCGTTCATTCTGATCACCGACAAGAAGATCACCGCGGTTCAGGACATCCTTCCGGTGCTCGAGAAGGCGATGCAGGTAACCAAGAATTTCGTGATCATCGCCGAGGACATCGAAGGTGAAGCGCTGGCGACGCTGGTCGTCAACAAGCTGCGCGGCACTGTTAACGCTCTGGCGCTGAAGGCGCCTGGATTCGGTGACCGCCGCAAGGAAATGCTCCGAGATATCGCGATTCTGACTGGCGGTACGGTCATCTCGGAAGAGGTCGGCCGGAACCTCGAGAGCGCCACGGTGCAGGATCTGGGCCGCGCCCGCCGCGTGGTGGCAACGAAGGATGACACCACGATCGTCGAGGGCTACGGCGAGGACGAGCAGATCAAGGCTCGCATTGAGCAGATCAAGGCTCAAGCCGAGACAACCACCAGTGACTTCGACCGCGAGAAGCTGCAGGAACGCCAGGCCAAGCTCGCCGGCGGTGTTGCGGTTATCAAGGTTGGCGCCGCCACCGAGACCGAGCTGAAGGAGAAAAAGCACCGCGTGGAGGACGCCCTGAACGCGGCCCGCGCCGGTGTCGAGGAAGGCATGGTTCCGGGCGGTGGAGTTGCGCTGATCAACACAACCTCGGTGTTCGACAACATCTCTGAAGAGGGAGACGTCCGCACCGGAATGCTGATCGTCAAGCGAGCGCTCGAGGAGCCGCTCCGCGGTATCGTCGAGAACGCTGGTCTTGACGGTGCAGTGGTTGTCGGCGAAGTCCGGCGCATGCAGCAGGAGCAGAAGAAGCCGAGCCTTGGCTACGAGGTCATGCGAAACGAGTATGGTGACATGGTCGAATGGGGTGTCATCGACCCGGTCAAGGTCACGCGCTCCGCTGTTGAGAACGCGTCGTCGATTGCGGCGATGATTCTGACCACCGAAGCGCTGATCACAGACAAGCCGGAAGAGGCGGCTGCCGGCGGCGGAATGCCGCAGATGCCCGGCGGGATGGACTACTAATCCCTGAGCTTCCGGCTCACCCAGCCGAATCCATTCAGCGAACCCCGTCGACCTGGTCGGCGGGGTTCGTCTCGTTCCTGCCGTATAATTCGCGACTGAATCGGGTGGGATTGAGGGATGAGGCGCTGTGTCACGCCCCCGCAGGGTGCTGTACGCCGGAACATACGAGCGTGATTATCCGCGAAACCGGCAGTTCATTCGATGTCTTCGCGCGTCGGGAACCATCGTCGACGAATGCCATGCGGCGGTTTGGGAAACGATTCCTGACAAATCCCGCGGCCTGGTCAGCGTGTCGGCACTGATGCTGCTCCTGCTCAGCCTGATTCGTGCTTATCTCAGGGTGTTGCCGGGCGCGGTCGCTCGTTTCCGTCGTTCGGATGCCGTCATTATCGGATACATCGGTCAACTTGACGTGCTCATGATCGGTTCTCTGGCCCGTCTCTGCCGCGTACCCGTGATCTTCAACCCGCTGGTCACCCTGACGGATACAATCGTCGAGGACCGGCAGCTAGCCGGGCCAAACTCATGGCTGGCCCGAATCGTCTGGATGATCGACTTCGCGTCGCTTCGAATCGCGTCTCACATTGTGACGGATACGGACGAAAACGCCACGCACATCTGTCGGATTTTCCGCATTCCAGCCGGGCGCGTCACATCTCTGCCTGTGGGCGCTGATGAGACATTTTTCACTCCCGCCCCGGAGTCACAGGCTGGACAGGCGCCATTCACAGTGTTGTTCTACGGCAAGATGATCCCATTGCACGGCATTGAGACAATCCTGGATGCGATCTCGGTGGTTGCGAATGCTCCAGATTCGGACATCTGGTTTGAACTCGTCGGATCCGGTCAGCTCGAGGACCGGGTGAGCCGGTTCCTGCAAGCGAATCCGGATTTCCCGGTCATGTATCGCCCGTGGGTCGCGTATCGACGCCTCCCACAGCGGATCGCAATGGCTGACTGTGTCCTTGGCATTTTTGGAACGAGCGCCAAGGCCGCACGAGTTGTTCCCAATAAGGTGTTTCAGGCAATGGCGGTCGGTCGCCCGATAATCACGCGTGACTCCCCGGCGAGCCGACGCGTTCTCGCCCACGAATCGTCGGCGATACTGATCCCGCCCGGAGATTCGCAACGACTTGCCGAGGCGATTCTGCAACTCCGGGACGACGCCTGCCTGCGCTCTCGCCTGGCGCTTGAATCCAGACGGTCGTTTGAGAAATGCGCCAGTGACGCGGTCGTCGCCAGACAACTCAGCGAGTTACTGGACTCGGTTATCGGTCCGTCAGACGGCACAGCAGAGATGGACGCAATCTCGTGACCGAATTGGGAACCAGGGCCGATCCGAATCGCAAGGGCGGAACGCTCCGGTCTCTGGTCCGGTGGCTGGTTCCGATCGCTGTGCTGGCTGGATTCGCGTTGACCGGTCATCTGGGAGAGGCGATACGGGCGCTTGGGCAGGTG
>SKKR01000439.1 GCA_007123655.1 Thermomicrobiaceae bacterium | reverse complement strand
GTTCCGATTAAGGGAACGTTACTGGCGTCCCCTGAGCGAACTGACAGGCCGGACCGGAGACCGGATACGCTAGAATGATCAGAACATCGCAAATGGCGAACATCGCCCGACCGCGCACCTATGGAAGGAACTGTCAATGGCGACACTGGCTGACGCGATCTCGGAATGGCTGCGTGAGCGTGTGAGCGACGCTCGTGCCGACGGTGTTGCCGTGGGTCTCTCTGGAGGGATTGATTCTGCGGTGGTCGTTGCACTGGCAGCACGCGCGCTCGGGCCCGAACGTGTCACGCCGGTCATCATGCCGGCGAATTCCCAGACAGAGGATCTCGAAGACGCGCGCCTCGTTGCCAGGTCCGTCGGAATCGACGCGCTCGAGATCGAACTGAGCAGTGCGTTTCAGACGATGATCGAGACACTCCCGTCCGGCACCGATCTCGCTGTGGCGAATATCAAACCGAGACTCCGGATGATTACGCTCTACCACATCGCCAACACGAACAACCTGATGGTTGTCGGGACCGGTAACAAATCTGAACTGCTGGTTGGCTATTTCACGAAGTACGGAGACGGCGGGGTGGATCTTCTGCCGCTCGGGTCGCTGTACAAACATCAGGTTCGCGACCTTGCCAGGGCGCTGGGCATCCCCGATCGGATCATCCAGCGTCCGCCGAGCGCGGGTCTCTGGGCGGGACAGACGGACGAGGAAGAGATGGGCCTCACCTATGAGGAACTTGACGGCATCATCGACGGGCTGGAACGGGGAGACACGAGCGGGTTCGACCATGAGACCGTTCGCAGGGTGGAGCAGATGATCAGCCGTTCGGCACACAAGCGAGCATTGCCCCCGGTGTTCACGCTGAGCAAGCCGGTTTCCATGCTGGAGATGGCCTGATGCGACGCAACGAATCAACCCACCGTTCCGCGGCCGGGCTGGTGGCCGGCACGGTTGCCGGGGTCGCGTTTCTGATCGCGATGGCGCTGGACATTGCACTTACGCGGCAACGAACAAACGATTTGCGCCTGCTCTCCGGCATGATCCCTGGTGGAAGCCGGCTCTGGCCCGTGCTGGGGACCTCGATGCACACCGTGAACGGAGCTGCGCTCGGCGTCGCCTACGCGCACGTTGAGCATCGATTCCCGGGTCCCGGATGGCTCAAGGGCACCGTGTTTGGACTCGTGGAGAACATGATTCTCTGGCCGATTATCCTGGTCCTCGATCGCGTTCACCCGGATATCAGACGCGGCACGCTCCCGCGGTTCAATCGGCCCGTTCCCTTCTTGCAGGAGGTGTTCCGGCACGTGGTGTACGGGGCAGTGCTCGGCTGGACCTACGAGCAGTTGCGAAAATAGGGCACGCGGCGATCGGCCGGATGGCTCATATGACGCGAGTCCAGGTTTCGCCCCCGTTCCGGGTTTCGAACACGTCATTGTTCATCGTGGCGACGAAGATCCGCTGATCATCGTCAGGGTCCAGCGCGATCGCAAACACGTATCCGCCTTCGCCAACCGGCAGATCTCCGTGATGACTCGCCCAGGTTTCCCCGGCGTCGGGCGAAATCGCAAGCCCCATCGCTTCCGTGTACGCCACGATTCGGCTGGAATTGTTCGAGTCGACTTTCATAGCGGCGACCTGTCCCAGGTCGGTGGTCAGGGTATCCCAGGTTTCGCCACCGTCCGTCGAGACCATGACCCCTTCCGGCATTCCAGCGTACACCCGGTCCGGGTCGTCGCTATCTGCGGCCAGGCAGGGGACGCCCCAGCAGAGCCCGGCGTCAGCGAGTCCCGCGGGCTGGAACCGGGTGAACGTCTGACCGCTGTCCTGACTTCGATAGAGGTATCCCATGAACGCGCCGTAGATCCGATCGGGATCGGCACCGCTGATCGACATTCCGTGGAAATCGACGGTCTCGTCTTCCACGCCGGTGAAAATCTGCTCGAACGTGACACCTTCGTCAGTCGAGCGGAGCAGGCCGAGATTACCCCCTCCCTGGGGGTGCCCGCTGACGAAGATCTCCGAGCGGTCCCTCGGGTTCATAGAGAACCCCATCAGGTCTGAACGTTCATCGCCAACCTGGTGAAGCTGATCATCTTCCATTGCGAACAATCCGAAGTGAGTCGCAAGGTAGAGTCTGTCCGTGTCCGGGTCGTATCCGATCCCGTGCAGGTGATTCGGGCTGTGCTCGTATTCGATCGAGGAAACCGGTTCGAAATCAGCAGTCGCGCCTCGCTCGGAGACAATGATCCATACGCCGGTGACGATCAGGATCGCAACTGCCCCTGCGATCGCGAGACGAACGCTTCCGCTGTTCCAGATCCGTTTCTGTTGACTGATGCCTGCCCTGCGACCCTGTCGGCGTGGCTGATTTGACATCCGGGTTCGCTTTCCCTATTCAGATCGAGTTGAGTGGTGCAACCGGGAGCAGTCCTGCCCGCTCATCATTGTTGTCGAACCGGCCCCGAACGGGCAACCTGCTGACCCGACGTTGTGCATGCTCCCGTGTTGACGTTCCGGACAGCGAGACCCTTCGACGTCGTCGCTGTAAGTGCACGTACCACCACCTGTGTGGTCCATACGGTGACCACCGCCATGATGGTGCGTCCCCTGATGGTCGCCGTCGTGATGCCAGCCGCCGTGCATCTGACTGATTGAATCAACGAGCGGCATCGCGTGTGACCCCGGGATCATGTTGCCCCCGAACATTGCGCCGGCAATGATCGCAACGACAAGCGCGGCGAATCCGATGGGTGCGAGTATGGTGCGTGGCACGTCGACCTCCTTTCACCACACCATGACTGTACCCCTGTGGGGTATAGGGGAACACACCCGGAGGGGTAGGATCTGCTCTCGGTTTTGCGCCAGTGTGCGGTGCCCGGGAATTCAACGGGCGTCGAATAACGCCTGAATGTCGTCCAGCGCTCCGTCGAGCGCCGATATCGCCGCGTCCGCGTGCCCCTGGCGTCGCAGCGGAAGGATGATGTCTTGCATCAGGTCCGGGACGTAGCTTGCGAGCACGATTCCCTCTCCAGTTACACGAAGCGATTCCAGCGTTGCGGGGACAAGCGCAGTCTGGCCGGTCCCGAGTCGCAATGCCTCGCCGGACCCGTCGAGGCTGACCGAGCCATCGACCGTGCTGAGCAGCAGGAACGAACCGACCGGCAAATCAACAGTCGCTCCGAGGTTCGGGACACGCCACCGTTCGAGCGCGAAGTAGCGAGATGCCGCGAGCACCTCGCGCCCGGGGTAACGTTCCAGCGGCGTGATCAGCCTGGCATCCAGTTCAGGCTTCAGAACTGACAGGGAAGCGTCTATGTGAAGGTCACGCGGGTTCCCGTGCTCGTCGACCCGTCCCCAGTCGTACATTCGATAGGTAACGTCACTCGCCTGCTGAATCTCGTAGAGGAGCACTCCCTTACCGATCGCGTGCGCGGTACCGGCCGGTATCAGCAGCGTGTCGCCGGCGTGCACAGGCCGTTCGATCAGGAGGTCACCGAGCCTCGTTTCGCTGATGGCACGACGGACGTCGTCAACCGTGACGCCCGGCACCAGGCCGGTGATCAGGCGGGAATCCGGGTCGGCCGAGATCACATACCAGGCCTCGGTTTTCCCACGCCTGTCCATAGTTTCGGCGGCATCGTCATCGGGGTGCACCTGGACGGACAGGTCGTCGGTGGCGTCGATGAATTTCGCCAGGAGTGGAAGGTCATGGAACGTACCGCTCGCCCGGTAGCCGAGCGAACCGAGTACTTCGTGGGGGTAGGTCGTAACAAGTTCGAGGAGCATCTTTCCGCGCCATGGCCCGCTGACGAGCCGGGAATCGGCGGCGCTCTCCAGCGATTCGCCGAAACGCCCCCGACCCGGGAGGGACTTCTGCAGGACCGTCTCCAGCCGTCGACCACCCCAGATCTTCGAGTCGTATCGTGGTTCCAGGAGGATCGGCCCGTCAGGCGCCGTCATGCTCATCCGAACCAGGATCGATATTCGCCAGGCTGCCGAGCGAGATCAGCCTGGCCGGTGGCCTGGCGGTCATTGGCGCAAGTGTTGAAGGATGGACGCCGGTCTCGGACCGTATCATCTCGGCGACCGTGCGCAGGCAGTAGATTCCCTGGCAAACGCCCATGCCCGCGCGTGTTCGGCGCTTGATGTCGTTCAGCGTGTGATTGCCCTCGGCGATCGCTTCCCGGATTGCCGACCGGGGAATCTCCTCACACCGGCAGACGTAATCCCGGAGTTGATCCGATTTGGACATGTCATCAAGTCCCTTCGAGACAGGTTGATCAACCATCTATGCGCCCGCCGGTCTCAGATGAAGTTCCTCGAGAGCGGCGGCGCGGGCATTGGACATGGCCGCATCCCGCTCCGCCCTGGCATCGGCAAGTTTGGCGGCATCGGCTCCGGCTGCGGCGAGCCCGGCCAGTCTCCCCTCGGCAACAATCTCTGCGAGCGAGCCGATCCCCGCGGCGTCGCCAGCGATAAACACGTCCGGCGCGGACGTTTCGCAATCCTGGTCCCGCATCGTGGTGAACCCGCCCAGCGACTCCGAGAAGGTGGCCTCAGCCATCGCCTGCAGCGCCAGTTCGGCGTCCGGTTGCCGTCCGAGTGCGATCGCGAGTGCATCGAGCTCATAGACGTCGTCACCGACCTCGGCATGGGCAAGCCGGTTTGTCCCGGATGCCCGCAACGTCTCCGGATCGTTCGCCCTGACGACGACGGTTGCACCGGCGAGCTCGAGATCCCGCTGCAGTTCGTCCGCTTCGTGTGAATCGCCCAGTATGGCCCAGGCACGTCCCGGCAGCACGCGGTGGACATGTATGAAGATCTGGGCTGCTCGCGCAGTCATCACGCCGGGGAGCGTCCAGCCCGGAAACGGCGCGACAAGGTCGGTGGACCCGGTGGCGATCACGATCGCGCCCGCCGTTATCTCTTTCGCTCCGTTGGCGCTGGATAACCCAAGCAGGTTGTCATCGAACAGTCCCCAGGCGACGGTTTCGAGCCGGAGCTCCAGGTTGCCACGGGCCTGGATGCGCTCGACGAGTTGATCGGCAAACTCGGGCCCCACTGCCGGCGAGAGCCCGAAACCGGGGTCGTTCTCCAGTGTGAGCGATATCCTCCACCGCAGGTGACCCCCGGCGCGGGTGCCCTCGTCAACCAGCAGGGTGTTCGCACCGGCGTCCGCCGCGGCGAGCGCGGCCGCGATGCCCGCCGGTCCGGCGCCAATCACGGCAACATCGACCTGGCTCATGAGTGCATGTCCTCCCAGTGGCCGAGGCCGTGTTGCGTTTCGATACGCATGCCGTCCCGAACGGTCGTCACACATGTTCGTACATTTAGTATGCCGTCAACGGACATCAGGCAATCACTGCAGCGGCCGACGGCG
>SKKR01000477.1 GCA_007123655.1 Thermomicrobiaceae bacterium | reverse complement strand
GGCCGTAGGCGGCCTCCAGGTGCGAGACACCGAAGGCGATGATGACCTCCTCCGGTTGATCGCCCACCGGCTCACCAGCCTCGGGGTCCTCCAGTTCTTCCACCTCGATTTCGGCGTCGTCGTCCGGTTCTGGCTCCTCCGGATCGTCATCCGGCTCGTCGTCGACGTCGTCGTCTTCTTCGGGCTCGGCGACGGCCTCGGGCTCGTCATCGTCGTCTGTCTCACACGCTGCGAGCAGGCCAAACGCGACAGCTCCCGCAGCGACGCCGACGAACATTCGCCGGGTCATGGTGCTGTTCAGGCCGATAATCGGTCGCTGTTCACGATCGTACTCACCAGACATGAAAACCTCCTCCAGAGAAACCGTTGATCAAATGACGGGGAAGTCCCGATTGTCCCGCGTTCAGAGTGTCCCGACTTCGACGATAGTCACCTCCATCCCCTGAATCAGTTCCCCACTCCATTCGTGAGCGCTCTCCATGAGGCGCTCGGATCGAGCAGTACCCAGGTCGTCAAAGACCAGACCCGAAAGTTGTAGGACCAACAAGACGCTCGTTACGAGCCTCCATCATCTGGGGAGTACGTGCGATACCGCCCGGGATCTCCCCTGAGGAATCGGGCCCGACTCGTACACAGGTTGTGGTATATAGCTCGCTACACTACAACACGTTCACGGATTCCGCAACCCGGCGAGAAAGGGATTTCCGCGTTGCGACACCACAGGAACCACGAATGTCAGTTTGATCCGGCGACGATGCATTGCCGTCCGCAATATTTGTTCCGCTCGCCAGTGTGGTACGAATATTCCTGTGGCACGCGTCCGATTAGCGGCCCGGTTCCGCGACGCCGTACTCCAGCGCGAAGAGCGGAGCGGGCGCGAAACCTGACGTGGAAAGAGAGAAAATGTTATGCCGCGCACAGTCCAGGTTCCGGTGCTTCCGCTCACGCACGAGACCTTTGCACCCTTTGGAGAGCTTCTCGCTTCCCGTGACACGGAACCGGACTTCACCGGGCTGATGAGTGTTGGATGGAACGCTGAGTTCCGGGTAACTGGTGAAATTCACATCATGACATTGCGAAGCCGCTACAGCGGGTACCGGTTCTCCATGCTGGAACGCCACTTCGATGTTACGCAGACGTTCATTCCGATCGGATCAGCGACGGCTCTGGTCGCGGTAGCGGCACCGACGGGGGACCGTCCCCCTGATCCGGCTGACGTTCGAGGATTCCTGCTGGATGGTTCGGCAGGCTACGTTCTGCACCGGGGCACCTGGCATTCACTTGACCGGTATCCGATCCGGTCCGAGGCGTCCGATCTGGTGATCATCACCGGTCGCCGGACGCAGGAGGATCTTGAAACGCATGACCGGCCTCAACTCGAGCTCAGCGAGCAAATCGACTACGCCGACCAGTTCGGGGTGACGTTCACGTTCGATCTGAGTGGGATAGCCTCCGACGGCGGCTGACGGACCCTGGACGATCCGGTGCAAGCTGGACTCGGAGCGACCGGAGCATCATGCCAGCACCATCGCGAGGTAGAAGAACCCGCAGCAGCACAGCCCGATGAGAATTACCCCGACGAATAGTGCGAGCACCAGCGCACCGCTCGAGCAACCGCTCGTCCGGGTTGAAATCACCGTATATTGCGCGCCGGCAAAGCTCCCGGAGCGCTCGCTCCAGGACGGCTCGTCACCGTGACGTTCCTCACCCGGCGCTATCACCTCCGGACGAAACGGTTCGTCGGTGAACGCATCTTCCTGACGGTCACGTAGGACGGCGGGAGAGATGGCCGGCGATGTCTGCTGCCCATACGGGATCCCCGGACGAGTCCCGCCTGCCATCGCGGCGACGATCTGGCGACAGGATTCCGCATCCGCGAGCGCCCGATGGCGAACCGGGGGAGCGGGCAACGACAGCATTCGAAGCGCCTCCGAGAGCTTGTGCCAGCGCCAGGTTTCATAGGTTTCGTGCCATATCCCGACGTAGGCCGCATGCTGCTTCATTGCGCAGTGCCATTCGACATCGAAATCAGGAAGCCCGTATATCCGGTTGGTCTGGTGCAGGATCCGCCGGTCGAAGTCAGCGTTGTAGACAACGACGGGGCCGTACTGATCGAGGATGCGCCCGACGAGCGGATACACCTGATCCCAGGTTGGTGCATCTGCCACGGCTGGGTCATCGATACCGTGAATGTCCGTGGAATCGGCCGGAATCTGGTCGGACGGCCGCACCAGGGTATTCAGGAGCACGTGGCCGTTCCGGTCCGCGATCGCGATATCGACGATCTCGGCGTCCTCACCGAGCCCGGTCGTCTCCGTATCCAGAAAGATGACGTGCGGCTCCCGCAGAACTCCTCGCGCCCAGTTCGCGGCCTGCTCGCGATGATCGGGTTCGATGATTAGCCCCCATTTCGATACTCGACCCGGCCGGGATCAGCGCACGAGCGATCCACGACCGGGCACGTTGCTCGCACGAACCCCGAGCAATCACCCGGGCAATGGTACCGGACCCTGCACAGGAAAATCGGCGGGGTTGGACCGCAAACGAGTGATGAGCCGGTAGCGCGGAACGCTGGTTCCGTGGAGATCAGGCGCCGATGAACCAGCCCCATGGCCCGGGAACCGCGCCACGTTCGCGAAGCGGCAGGCAATGGTCGAAGAACAATGCGGCAATGAGTTGCTGCCGGCTCTGGGCACCGGTCTTCTGAAACACCGATTTGATGTGGTCATTGACCGTATGCGGGGAGATGCCCATGCGGACAGCAATCTCTTTGGAGCTGAGCCCCCGGGTCATCCACGTGATCACTTCGCCTTCCCGAGGTGTCAGACCGTAGGCGCGGCCGATGGTGTCCGGGAGCGAGGTCGGCTTCACGGGCTCTATGACGACGCTCACCTGGGCATCGTCATCGCAGCCCATGCGCGTGGCGTGGAATCTGAGCCAGCCGCCGGTCGTGCCGGGAACGACCGTTGACAGAGTGAAATCGGTTCCACCGGTGAGCTTCATGACCAGCGACCTGATCACCGCTGGCTCGCTGGACTCACCACCGATCTCGGCGAGCCAGTGATCCGCCGTCACCGACCGAGAGACGATCTGTCCGTTCCGGTCGACAATGAGAACGCCCGGGGCGTCTTCCAGCCTTTCCGCCAGGTTGCCCGACTGTCGGAGCAATGCGAGCCGCAAGAGCCTGGCGAGCGGATCCGAGAGCGAAATTGCCCGGTCGACATCGCGCTCGGTGAACGGTCCTCGTGCGTCACTTCGGTAGATTTCGAAGCTTCCCCAGCAACTCCCGGCGTGGACCAGCGCGCAGCGAAGTTCATCAACCGCGCCCATCCGGCGAAGCAACTGGAACCGGGGACTTTGCTCGAGAACCGATTGTGAAAGTTGCGACAGCGCGGCGGCGGGTTCAGCACTGACAGCCAGGTCGGCGATCTTGAGGAGGTCGTTCTGTCGATACTCATTATCGAACATGTACGCCTCACGCTCCGGGTCGAGCGCGATCCCGTCTATTACGCAACTCGTCCAGAGGAGCGTCGCCGGATCGATCGTCGCGAGCGTGCCGACGTCGAACGGTATCGCCGAACTTACCAGACCAAGTGCCTGCTGCTGGGCAGTCAAGTGATCCGGAGCGTGTGTAACAATGTCCGCAATCCTGACCGCCTCGAAATCCGGTAGCGCTGATCGAACCACGCTCGCCTCCCAGTTTGCCGGACCCCCGAGAATTAGGGATCCCCCGACGTGTTGTTTACGTTCATACTTGCTATCACAAGAACTCGTCAAATTATACGGGCAAACCCTGAGTTCAGCGCAATTTGACGGTAGACCGTATCAGTTGAGGGAAACTACTGCTCAACGGAGGTGAGCGATGTCAGCAGCGGCCAGCATGAGCGTGCGCCTGCAACTGTTCTTTTCTCGGTACGTCACGATGCCCAGACCTCACCGGTGGCTCTACCGACTCACGCGCGGGTTGATCGGTTCACGGCTCCCTGGGGTAAATCCAGCCGTACTGCTGCTGACCGTGCCCGGGCGCCGGTCAGGGATCGAGCGAACGACTCCGCTCGTCTACTTCGAGATCGACGGATCGATCGTCATCGCCGGAACCAATAATGGAGAGGATCAGCACCCGGAATGGTTCTGGAACCTGCTCGCGAGCAAGGACGCCGTCATCCAGCTCGGACCGGAACATCGCCGCGTGACGTGCAGGCTCGTCACCGGACCTGAACGGTCGCGACTCTGGCGACGGATCACCACGATCCATCCGCTGTTCGAGGTCTACCAGAAGCGGACAGCCCGCGTGATACCAGTCCTGGTATTGGAGGAAGTGGAGTGACCCATAACGGACCATCAGGCGACGATTCGGTGGCCGACGTGAACGACGGGATTCCCGCCTGGATCACCTGGTCTGCTCTGGCACTCGTCGCCACGTTCGCACACACCCTGATCGACGTGCACATCGGTTTGTGGGGTGAGTCGTCCGACGAAATGCAGCTGATCCAGGCAGCCAACGCGCTGAGCCAGGCCGCCGTCTATGGCTGGTGGGTTGTGGTCGTCGGACTCGCGGTGGCCGGCGATCGATGGGCGCTTCGCAGTGCGTTCCTGCTGGCCGCGGTCAACGCGGCGCTGTTTCACGGACTGGTCGCTATCACGGTGGCGCCACCACCTTCGAGCGGATTCCCGTTCCAGGACATCGCCCACGTTGCCAGTCTGGCGACCGGGGTGGTCGCGGCTCTGTTTATCTGGCGCCGGCTCCGAACCCGTCAGCCGGCCGGTAGGTCGTACGTATTTGGAGTAACCGCCGCCGTCATCCTGGTTGCGCAGGTGATGAGTGGCTTGACTGTCGCGCTGACGTAGTCCCGTTCGTTCGGGCGCGTTCGGGCGCGTTCGCGCGCTGAAGAAAGGTGAGTAAGTGCAATGCAACCGGATACCGCCGTCCCGACTGGACAGTTAGACA
The DNA here is from genome assembly GCA_007123655.1 of Thermomicrobiaceae bacterium. Lineage (GTDB taxonomy): Bacteria > Chloroflexota > Chloroflexia > Thermomicrobiales > Thermomicrobiaceae > SLMJ01. The sequence continues at coordinate 430 of SKKR01000477.1, read as the reverse complement.
AGAGCGCATTCGAACAGTCGGATGCAGTCAGTCGGACCGAAATCGCTCCGCTTCGAATCGCCGGCGTGTGCCTGATTGCCGGAGCGATTCTCGCCACCGTCTTCAACGTTCTGTTCCCACGAGCGGACGACCCCACGGACACGACCGCGGTTCTGACCATGATGGCTCAGAACGAATCACTGCGGCAGGCAAGCTTCTTCGGGGTCATGATCGGGTTGCTCCTGATCACCTCGGGGATCGCCATCATCGTCGCGCGGGAATCGGGCGGGAACCCCAGCAGCCTTGCGAGATTCGGGCTCTACGGATCGATCGTCGGAGTCGCGCTCTTCGCGGTCAGCAGTGGCGTCGGCCTGGCAGCGACCTGGCTGGCGGCGGAGTGGGCCGCCGCTGGATCGGTCGTCGGGAGCGCCGAGTATGCGGCGGCAGCGGC
>SKKR01000425.1 GCA_007123655.1 Thermomicrobiaceae bacterium | reverse complement strand
TGATCAGCAGAACGCCTATCCGGGCGAGTTCGTCCAGGCAATGTCGGATGCTGCGTTCCTGAGCGTGCTGATCCCGGAGGAGTACGGGGGGCTTGGCCTGGGCGTAACGGAGGCATCGATCATTCTGGAAGAGATCCACCGTTCAGGGGGAAACGCGGCCGCCTGCCACGCCCAGATGTATGTTATGGGCACCTTGCTCAGGCACGGCAGTGACGACCAGAAGGCGACCTATCTCCCGCGTGTCGCGACCGGTGATCTGAGATTCCAGGCGTTTGGGGTCACCGAACCGGATTCCGGAACCGATACGACCAGCCTGAAGACGCGGGCGGTGCGCGACGGTGACGAGTATGTGATCTCCGGCCAGAAGGTGTTCATCTCTCGTGTCCTGCATTCGGATCTGATGCTCCTGCTGGCCAGGACAACGCCGCTCGACCAGGTTGAACGCCGGTCAGATGGTTTGTCCGTGTTCCTGATCGACCTTCGTGACGCACCATCGGAACAGTTCACCGCTCAGCCGATTGACACGATGATGACGCATCACTCCACCACGGTGTTCTTCGACGGCCTTCGCGTGCCTGCCGGAAATCTCATCGGCGAACAGGACCGCGGGTTCCGCTATATTCTCGACAGTATGAACGCGGAACGCATCCTGATCGCGGCGGAATGCATCGGTGACGGAGACTGGTTCATCGAGCAATCCACGACCTACGCCAACCAGCGAGTCGTGTTCGACAGGCCCATCGGGAAGAACCAGGGGATCGCGTTTCCGATTGCCCGGGCGTACGCGAACGTGCGCGCCGCTGATCTGATGCGGTATCGCGCGGCGGATCTGTTCGACCGGGGCGAGCCGTGCGGAGAAGAAGCGAACATTGCCAAAATGCTCGCCGCGGACGCGTCCTGGGAAGCCGCCAACGTCGCGCTGCAGACGCATGGAGGGTACGGGTTCGCCCGGGAATTCGATATCGAGCGCAAGTTCCGCGAGACCCGTCTGTATCAGGTCGCGCCCATATCGACGAACCTGATCCTGTCCTACATCGCGCAGCACGTACTGGGACTACCCAGATCGTTTTGAGCAATCGCAACCTCTGGAGGGATGATGAACGAGAAGCCAGGCTGGCAGGGACGGTTCTATGACGACTTCGACGTTGGAGATATCTATCACCATCCCCTCGGCCGGACGATCACGACGACCGATAACATCTGGTTCACGTTGCTGTCCCAGAACTCCGCGCCGATTCACTTCGATCACCACTACTCCGCTCAGACGGAGTTCGGCAAGCCGCTGGTTGACTCAACCTTCACCCTGGCCCTGGTCACGGGTCAGAGCGTGACCGACGTTTCTCAGAACGTCTTCGCCAATCTGGGATGGGACGAAGTGCGGCTTCCGAATCCGCTGTTCGAAGGAGACACCGTTTACTCTATGTCCGAGGTCATCGAGAAACGGGAGTCCAGGTCACGTCCGAATCTCGGAATCGTCACGGTGAAGTCCACAGGCTACAAGCAGGACGGCACCGTCGTGATTACCTTCAGGCGCACCCTGATGGTCTACAAACGCGCTCATGCGCCGGAATTCTCGAGGCCTGAGCCTCGACTCGAGTAGATGACGGCGAGTCTCATAACGAGTCTGTCCTCGCAAGCGAGCAGCCAGTCGTCATTTCGCCGACTCAGATGTCGCAACGCGAGTCTCCTGCTCCGGCTCCGAAGCCGGTTCGGACTCGGGCTCGACGTCCGGATCTCGGGAGCCAGTCTTCTGCCTGATGGCTGGAGCGATAACATCGGTCGAAAGCGTCAGGATGGCACCGGAAAGCGGGATCGCCAGGATCGCCCAGAGCACGCCACCGACCATGAATCCGGTAAACACCGCGAACGTGGTTACTAGCGGCGGGATATGAGCCAGACTGTGCGACATGATGAGCGGCATGAGGATGTACGACTCGATCTGCTGAATGACGATATAGAACGCAACGACGATCAGCGCCATACCCGGCGACTCGAACAGGGCAACGATCACGGCCGGTATCCCGGCCAGCACCGGCCCGACATTCGGAAAGAACTCGCCGAGAAACGCAACCAGCGCCAGAACGAGCGCGTATTGAATTCCCAGAATCGTGAGCCCGATAAACACGGCCGCACCCACGACCGCGCCTGCAAGGGCCACTCCTCTCATGTAGCCGCCCATGCGCTGTCCAAGTCGCCGAAGAATCGTGTCCACTCCATCCTGCCGGTCCGGGGGGAACAGCGAGATCGTGAAGCGTCTCAGCCTCGGCATGGAGTGCAGCCAGTACAGCGAAACGAAGAAGCCGACCAGGAACTCAACGCCGATTGCTACGATCATCCCCGGCAGCGCGATAAGCCGGTCAGCGAACGGCTCAGCCAGTGAGGCAAGCTGGTCCATATCATTGCGCACGGTAATGCCCAGCTCACGGGCTACCCAGACCTGCGCGTCGGTGTAATAGTCCGGCAGGTTCTGAGCCAGCGATGTGGCCTGTGTGAGTAACGGGGGGACCAGGACGAAACCGAATCCTACCAGGACCAGAACGAGCCCGAAATACACGATCAGAACGGATAACAGCCGCGGAATCCAGCGCTCGAGCCAGTCAACAAGCGGTGCCAGCGTAATCGCAACAACGACGCCGGCGAACAGGACACCGAGCGGTCTGATCAGCAGGCTCAACAGATCCAGAAACAGAAACCCCAGAACGAGCGCCACCGCCGCTGCGCTGGCAAGCTTCCACACTTGTTCCCCGGAGATCTCACTTATTCGAATCCTCTGTGACGAATGTCCTTCTTCGGACGGTGAATTCGCGTTCATAACTGCCCGTCAGTGCGCGCGTGCTCAATCAACGATGTACGACGACGCTTTCGCGACGTCAGAGGGTGTTGACGCAACTATCGGGCCACCCCGTCAGCGGCTTGTGCCGTGACCGGGGGAATACAATTTCCTTGAGCGGCGTCTGGTAATCACGAGGTGCGCGGGAAACGGGCGCATACGCATTTCACGGAAGAGGCCCGGCGAGTTGGCCGGGCCTGATCAGTCCTGTCGTGCACTCCGCGCTCGGATCAGGCGCGTTACTCTTCGCTGACGAGTTCCGCCAGGGGAACGACTTCACCAGACTCGCAGAAAGAGACCTTCAGTTCATCTTCATGAATGATGAGATCACATGGTGCTTCGTCCAGCTCTATGGTGTCGACGATCTCTTCAGTTTCAAAGTAGATGAACACGAGAGTCTGGTCCGCCGAGTTTGCGATCCAGAGTCCGCCTTTCACCACCGCAATCCCGCGCGGATCGTTGCCGGTCTCAATCGCCTTCACGATCTCGTTGGTTTCCGGATCGATACGAACAACCGTTCCTTCATCGGTGATTGTGACCCACACCGCTGACTCGCTGACAGCGAGTGTGTATGGGTTTTGGCCGACCGCGATTGTCGCGGTAACCTCTTCGGACTCGGGATCAATTCGCAGCACCTCGGCGCTCTCGTAATCGATTGTCCAGATGCTGCCATGCCCCTCAACTCCGATCAGGCCGTCCGGCTCGCCGGCGTCATCGTCGTCGCTCGGAGGCGTCGGTGTCGGCGACGGCGTCGGTGCAGGCTCGGTCTCCTCGTCGTCACGTGCGTCTTCATCACCTTCGTCGTCCGGGTTCTGAGGCGGCTCCGTCGGCGTTACCTCGGGAGTCGGACTTGGAGTCGGGGTGACCTCCGGAGTCGGCTCGGGCTCCGGTGTCGGAGACGGCGTCGGCGACGGTGAAGGCGGCAGATTCGCAATAATCTCGTCAATATCGATCGCGACTCCACCGAACTCCTCGACGTACGATGCGTACCAGGAGAAAACGGACGCGATGTACTGCTCGGTGCAGGTGCCCAGGACGTCACAGCCTTCGCCGAAATAGCGCCCGACCGCATTCGTCAGGGTTCCATGTACCGCGATGAGTTCCGAAAGGTGACGTGTACCGGCGTCGATGTTGCGTTCGGGGTCGAGCCACTTGTCCTCTGGAATTCCGAAGCGGTTCAGATGGTCCGGCATCACCTGCATCAGGCCCCGCGCGCCGGCCGGAGAGATGGCGTTCGGGTTTCCGCCAGATTCGACCGTGATGATCGCCGCGATCAGCGCCGCCGGAACAGCGTAGCGCTCGGCGGCGGCAGTAATGAGCGGTGCCCACTGCATGACGGCTTCGGGACCGCCTGACCCGATGGCGCCGCCGGCAACCGACTGAGCCTCGCTTCCGCGGAGCCATTCCAGCGGATCAGTGAACTCGCCAGACCGGCGATCGAACACACCGAAGTGAAGGTGTGGACCGGTTGAGTAGCCGATCGACCCGACTTCCCCGATCAACTGCCCGGCGACCACGTACTCGCCTTCCGCCACGTAACTTCGTTTCCAGTGGAGATACTCGGTCATGTACCCGGAGTTCGATCCGTCGTGGTCGATCCGGATCACTGTGTTTCCGTAAACGCTGTCAGCATCGATCTCGGCAAAGGTTACGACACCGGACGCAGATGCGTAGACCGGCGTTCCCTCTTCCGCAGCCAGATCGAGCCCGTGATGAAAACTCGGCGCTTCCTGTGGGCAGAAATCGGGTTGAGCATAACCTGGATCCAGGGGAACGCAGCCAAACCCCTGACTTACCCGGAATGTACCTTGCGGCAACGGGAAGACACGACTGCCGTCCGCGGATTGAAACGGGATGTCGAGCTCATCGCCCCCGCCGACACCGACGAGGTCATCATCGTCCGAAAACGTATCGTATTTGAACCACTGCCCAAGGGCCAGTCCCCAGGCTACGCTTATCGAGGAATCGTTGCCGTGGAAGTCGGATGACCAGCCGCGCCAGGGACCGCGTTCGAAGCTCCTGGATTCCACCAACGCATCGGGCTCACCTGGCTCCGAAGGTATGTCAGACTGATAGATCGCAGGTGACGTCAGTGGATACAGAATGATGCAGATGATGAGGAGTATAGCGGCACGCCGCCGGCGAAGCTTCATTGAACTCGCTTTCAAATCCTGGCGATTGACGCACGATGCATCGCCGCGATCGCACCACTGCGGTACGAACGTCCTGACTGGTTAACGCGTCAGATGCTTACCGGTAGCAGGTTCGCCCCACCGGATTTCGCCGAAACCCAATTCGATGCCGCCATCGACGGCGAAACAGCAGGGGCGGCAGTTGTTCGCGCCGCCCGAGCAGTGAACTTATCCGCAAATTGCACTCCAGGGCAGGTGGGATACGTGCGCCACCGATTCCAGTCGCAACTGTCCGGCAGCCAGGAAACCGCCAACAAGGATGAGCCGGTCTCTGGTTGTCACGAACAAGTCGGCGCCGGTGTCTCTATGGTTGAACGTGGACCACCTGCAGGAGGTGGCTGGAACCACAGGAGGTAGACATGGCAACGACAACGCGC
>SKKR01000587.1 GCA_007123655.1 Thermomicrobiaceae bacterium | reverse complement strand
GGTACTTCGTCGAGCTGTGGACGGCGAAGTCGACACCGTATGCGCCTGACCGGAAAAGGTATGGCGTCGCAAAGGTGTTGTCCACGATCAGCAGTGATCCATGCTGCTTGCAGAGCTCGCGCAGCTTGTCGACCGCGGTTACACGAAGCAGTGGGTTGGAAACGGTCTCGCAGATGACCAGGCGCGGTTTCTGCTCCTCCATCTTCGCGGAGACGGCATCCAGGTCGAGGATGTCGACGAAACTGCTTGGAACACCCAGCGTTGCGAACACGTTGCTGAGCAGTGTCGTCGTGGCGCCATAGAGATCGCGTGACGCAAGTATCCGGTCGCCCGCCTGCACGCTGGTCAGGATCGCTCCGTTGACCGCGGCCATACCGGAACCATAGGCCAGCGCTGCGTCCTGCTCTTCCATTGCGGCCACGGCGATCTCCATCGCCTCCAGCGTCGGGTTGCCGTACCTGGTGTAGGCGTAGACGCCCTCTCCGCCTCCGAGCGCCTCGTCCATACGGTCGAGGTCTTGATAAACGAAAGAGGATGATGGGTAGATAGGCGTGGTAACGGGAATGAAGTCCCTGGGTTCAGGGCGTTCCCCGGCATGAACGGAACGGCTGGACGGTTTCAGATCCCGGCGTTGCCGGTCGTGAGTCATATCGCACGGCCCTTCGAGGTTGTGTGTCTGCACGGTCGAGTCGGATTCGCCGTGCATTGTTGTCTTATCAGGGTCCTTGCGGCATGTCAACGATCCGTCGATCCGTATCGCCTGGCAGATGTCGACATAACGTCTGCGCATCGTTACACTTGACCGGTCGCCTAGTGTTCGCGGCAGTCGCAATCATTCGTTTTCATCTTACCTGGACCGCGCTGAACTGCCATGCCGAATCAGCGAAAACGACTCCTCCGTTCAATGGTGTTCCCGGCCGCACTCGCCCTGTCGATGCTGGTATCGGCAGGTTCCGCGTCGAATCCTCCCTTTCAACTCCCGCTGGAAGGCGAACCCGGCCTGTCGAGCTGGTACGTGAGTCAGTGGTACGGGAACACGGTCTGGGCGGCCAGGAACGCGGACGATCTCTACCACCGCGGGCAGGGAATTCACTTTGGCGTCGACTTCGCGGCACCGTGCGGGACCCCGGTCGTTGCCATTGGCGACGGTGTCGTGCATGCGGTTGACGGTCCCTACGGCTCACCCCCGCACAACGTGGTCATCCGACACGACGGCGGCTACTTCTCCCTCTACGGTCACCTGCAAGTGCGTTCGAACCTTCAGCATGGGCAGCCTGTAGGTGCCGGAGACCGCGTTGGTCAGGTCGGCGATCCGGCAGGAGACGATTGTGTTCGAGCCCCGCATCTCCATCTGGAGATCAGAACGAACAACATGACGGAGACCGTGAACCCGGTGCCACTGATCGATGCCGACTGGCGACGCCTGACCTCCGGAGTTTCGACCGAAGGAACCGGATTCGCGGTTGACTTTGAGAACCCCGCTCGCTGGCAGCGGCCCGAGGATCAGCCGTCGATCCGGTTCGGCGGTCCGCGGATCAACGATTACCGGGATGGCTGGTTCATTCGATGATCCCTCGTAGTTTCGCCGTCTCCGCATTCGTCGTGCTGATTTCGGTCCACGCGGCGTGTACGTCGTCAGGAGACGCGGATCCGACACCTGGTCCGACGCCGGAGAACACGGTTCAATCAACTCCGACACCAGTCCATTCGCCATTGCCAACTCCCACCCCGGCGCCATCTCCGACCCCGTCACCGTCGCCGGCTCCGTCCCCAACTCCCATTCCGGAACCAACGTCGACGCCGACACCTGAACCGGGATTCTCCACGACCGTCGTCAGCGGGGCCCCGTGCTGCGGTTTGTTTGCCTGGCTCGATGATCGCGAGCTGTTAATGTTTAACGCCGCTGAGGGGGAGGCCGAGGGCAGCTGGCGAATCAACCTGGACTCCGGTGAACGGGCATTCGTGGCGAGCGGGTTCGGGCTGCCGTCAGCAAACGGTGATCTCATCGCGTTTCCCCGGAGAAGTCAAGGCCGGGTATCACTGACTGATTCGAACGGCGCCGATCTCGGTCAGGTCCCGGCCGATGCCAGGGTGGCCTGGCCGTCACCAGATGGCCAGAAGATTGCCTGGTTGGAGCATCTGCCGTTACGGACTCCGAGTTCGTCCGTTAACCGGTCCGTGCGGCTTCATGTGGCGAACCACGAGATCGGAACACCACGACCAGTTCTGGATCTGCAGGCAGCCGAGGTGCACTGGATGCCCGACAACCGGCATCTGATTGTCCCCGCGCGTGACCTCCAGTTCGAGCAGGCTGGCGTATGGAAGATCGACACCGAGGACGGCTCTTACGAGATTCTGTTCCAGGAGTTGTTCGTGCAGAACGTCCGGCTCGCTCCTGACGGAAAGCGGGTAGCGGTGATGCGGACATTCAACAGCGATCCAGAAGCAAATGGATTGTGGGTACTGAGGATAGGCACCGGTGAAATGACACGGGTGAACGCCGGTGCGCCGTATCGGTGTGGTGCGAATGCCGAATCGCTCTGGCTGCTGGAGATGACGCCCACCGGCGGCGCGAGGGACGTGCTCCGACTGGTCGACGTATCCACCGGGGAGCTATCGCGACGTGTGGAACTTGACGGTCAGGTGCTCAACGATGCCTGGGAGATCTCGCCGGACGGATCGCTGGTGGCGTTCTGGCGGCACGAGGACGAACAGGTCGTCGTACAGTCCTTGAACTGAACATTGAGTGCACACCTTGCCACGTGCTATTCTTGAGGAAACGGTTGCCAGGGGTGCGCATGTCGCTGAGAGCGTGGGAACAGGCCCACCAACCCTCCGAACCTGATCTGGTTAGCACCAGCGAAGGGACGGCACCAGAAGCCGAAGACGCTTCTCGCACCGCACCCGCCGCACCGTATGGTCGGCGGCGTTTTCATGCCGCTGCCCGCGAACTCGTTTTCGTTGAACTTCGTGGGAGGAGCGGCTGTGACTTCACCAGTTCCAGCGCCCACACCGCCAAAAGCACTGACGATCGCCGGATCTGACTCCGGAGGTGGCGCCGGCATTCAGGCGGATCTCAAGACGTTTGCCGCGCACGGCGTCTACGGGAGCTCCGCGCTCACTGCGATAACGGCCCAGAATACGCTGGCTGTGACGGCAGTGCACAATATCCCGATTGACGTGATCGCCGCGCAGATCGACGCGGTCATGGAAGACATCGGGGCCGACGCGGTTAAAACCGGGATGCTATCCTCCTCGGAGATCGTAAACACCGTAGCGCTGGCGGTCCAGCGACACGGCATCGAGCATCTGGTGGTTGATCCTGTGATGGTCGCCAAGAGTGGTGATCGCTTACTGCAGGAGGACGCCGTTCAGGCGGTGATCAATCAGTTGCTCCCCCTGGCGTATGTCGTAACGCCGAACATCCCGGAGGCGGAAGTCCTGGCCGGGGTGGCCGTTCACAACGAGCATGAGATGATCGACGCCGCGAAACGAATCGCTGAACGAGGACCGCGAATTGTGATCGTAAAAGGTGGTCACCTGTCCGGGCCGCCAATCGACATTGCGTTCGACGGCTCAACGGTGTCCTATTTCGAAACCCCGCGTGTCAATACGACGGCGACGCACGGGACCGGGTGTACCTTTTCCTCCGCGATTGCGGCGAACCTGGCCCGGGGACTGCGCGTTCAGGACGCGATCGAACAGGCGAAGCAGTATCTGTACCGGTCGTTGCTTAACGCGTTTGAGATCGGTGGCGGACATTCCCCGGTGCATCACTTTCATCAGATGTGGAGCCCGCGGGATGTCGAGCATCCCGCGGGCAAATAGGCGAATTCGAGAGGCGATACCATGCGAACGGACGAATACAACGAGAAACTTAATCAGCCGCTTACGATTGCCGGTCAGGAGTTCTCCTCCCGGTTGATCCTCGGGACGGGCAAGTATCGAAACAGCGAGGAGATGAACGCTGCGTTCGAGGCATCTGGTACACAGATGATCACGGTGGCGCTCCGTCGGATTGACTTCGACGATCCGGAGAGCCGGTCCGTGCTGGAAGATGTCGATTGGCAGCGGTATCAGATCCTTCCCAACACGGCCGGCGCACGGACCCCGGAGGAAGCGCTGCGGGTTGCCCGGCTCTCACGGGAGCTTGGACTCTCCAACTGGATCAAACTGGAAGTCCAGCCGGATCCCAAGTATCTGCTGCCGGACCCGGTGGGAACGTTCGAGGCGGCAAAGATGCTCCTCGACGATGGATTCACGGTGCTGCCATACATCAACGCCGATCCCCTTCTGGCCCACCGGCTGGAAGAGATCGGCTGCGCGACGGTGATGCCGGCCGCATCGCCGATCGGATCGGGGCAGGGCATCCCTGACTACCGGTTGATCAAAGTGATCGTCGAGCAGGCCAGCGTGCCGGTGATCGTGGACGCGGGCATCGGCGCACCGTCCGACGCGGCCCTCGCGATGGAACTCGGGGCTGATGCGTGCCTGATCAATACCGCCATCGCGCAGGCGGAGCACCCGGCGCTCATGGCGCAAGCGATGAAGAAGGGTGTCGAGGCCGGACGAGAAGCGTTCATCGCGGGACGGATTCCCAAAAAGGCGTATGCCTCAGCAAGCAGCCCGCTCGAAGGGGTGGTGCGATAGGCATGACATCACGTCGCGAGTCCTGGCTGCCGCTGCTCCGCGACGCGCTTTCAGTCTACGTTCTGACCGACCGTGCGCTGTCACGAGGGCGATCGGAGATCGACGTCGTCCGGGCAGCCATTTCCGGTGGCGCCAGTGCGATACAGCTCCGGTGGAAGGACGCGCCGCTCCGGGAGGCCGTTCCGGTTGCCCGCGAGTTGCGGGAGATCTGCGCGGGCTCAAAGGTCCTGTTCGTTGTAAACGACCGGGTCGACCTGGCGATGGCCGTCGAGGCTGACGGAGTTCATATCGGAGAAGACGATTTGCCGGTCCACGAGACGCGAGCGCTGGTTGGCGACTCCATGATCGTGGGCTACTCTCCGGCGGACCTGAGCGAGGTGCGTTGGGCGATCGACTCCGGTGCCGACTATCTGGGTGTCGGACCGATCTTCGGCACCGGTTCCAAGGCCGACGCCGGCGATGCGGTCGGTCTCCAGCGGATGACCGCGGTTCGGGACCTGACGCCGGCGCCGTTCGTCGGGATCGGTGGGATCAAAGCGGAAAACGCCGCCGGGGTGATCGACGCGGGCGCCGACGGCGTTGCGGTCATCTCATCGGTTGTGTCACAGGAGGATGTGGAAGAGGCGACGCGTTCACTGCGCCGGGCTGTCGATGATGCTCGCCGGAAGGCGAACCGGTCGTGACGATTCCGCGCCTGCATCTGATCAGCAATCGTGGGCTCTGCCCGCTTGACCGTTTCCCGGACGTCGCCCGTCAGG
>SKKR01000083.1 GCA_007123655.1 Thermomicrobiaceae bacterium | reverse complement strand
GGAACGGTCTGTCACCTTGACGGTCCACGGTCACCATCACGCCGGAGACCCCATCGAGAAGCAGTTCAACCGCCGATTCGCCGCAGGCCCGGGCGACCTCCCAGTCGGCTTGCGGGACGGACGCGTCGAACATCCGGGAGATCGTGCCCGGCTTGTCATATCGTGCCCGGAGACCGAGCCGCTCCTGTATCGCGGTTGTGAGCGCCGGACCCGGCCCGCCGTAGTAGGGATGCCCGAACGAATCGCGCCAGACGACGGTGTTTCCACCGAGCGGTTTGCCTTCCCGGTCCCGCATCGTCTCCGGGATAACTGCCACGACCATGCCGCGCTCGGAATGGGTTCGGGCGATCTCCTCGAGAAACGCATCGACCGACTCGACGGGTCTCTCCGGAAAGAAAATGAGATGCGGCGGATCCCCGTGGTAAGTTTGTCCGAGCGTTGATGAAGCAGCCACCCATCCCGCATTGCGCCCCATGACTTCGATCAGTTTGACAGGATAGAGCCCGGCAGTTGCCACGGTATCGATGCCCGACGCCCGCGTGGCCTGGGCGATGAACCGCGCGATGGATCCGTACCCGGGGCAATGATCCGTCTCCGGAAGGTCGTTATCGATCGTCTTCGGGATGGTGACGATCCGCACGTCCTGACCGGCCTCCCCGGCCGCCGCGGAGAGCCGCATCGCCGTATCGGCGGTGTCGTTTCCGCCGATGAACGCAACCAGATTGATCCCGTAGCGGTCGAGTACACGCAGGACCTGAATCGCCGAATCGTCCGTCAGCCGCTCCCGTGTCGTCCCGAGCGCTGCGGACGGGGTCCGCGACACCTGCCGGAGCCGGTCAGCAGGCTGCGAACCGAGATCGACCAGGTCTTCGGCGAGTATCCCTTCGATCCCGTTCCGAGCGCCCGCGATGGACTCGATCCTGCCCGATTCGAGCGCGGCCTGGATCGCTCCAACGAGCGAACTGTTGATGACAGCGGTGGCGCCGCCGGATTGTGCGAGGAGCAGGCGATTCATCGGGTATAATCCACTTCACCGTGTTCCAGCAGACACGCCTGTTGCCCGGCACTTTCGATGTTCGGGATGGTACAGGTAACTCCGGGCACGGCCGATGCGTTATAACAGTGATCGGACGAACCGGCAAGGCGACCTCACAGATACCCGGAGGAGAAACGATTAATGCTCGAGCAACTGAAACGATGGTGTCAGAACGGCCTCGACCGCCTGCGCAGCGCGCTCGCACCGCGACGCCAGCAGCCGGTGCGTGTTCCTGTCCCGGTAACGATCGATCCGCCGGGTCGAGACTGAACCCCCGGCAGATATAAGATCCCTTCGCAACCGAGCTTCGTCGCTCCGCAGTATTACTCGCGGACGCGATAGCTTCCGGCGGCAAGTTCCTGCTGGTCGGATGTGATCAGCGTAACGTCGCCTTCCTCCGCCCGGCCACTCCCACTGCCGCTAGCGGTTCGCACGAACATTGGCGAGGTCAGAAGAAATGACAGGATCCGGAGCCTCCCGGTCGGTTCCTCGATCTCCAGATCGCGGAACTCGAGCGAACCCGGATCGGGCTCGACCAGAAGCCAGCGCTGGACATACGGGCTGACGGGCGGGCCGAGGAGCGCGCCGGCCATCAGCGCGGTGAGTAGCACCGGCGCGATGAACTCCCGCCAGATTGACAGCACAATCACCAGAAAGATCACCGAAAGGATTACTTGCGTCGCAACCAGGGATGTCGGACAACGGCGGCTCCAGGCAAGCGATCGCTCTCCCTGCTTCAGACGGCGGATTCCCTCCTGAGTGGCGCGGATCACAGCGTCGTGCGGCACCCGGCCGCGGAGATGAAATCCATGCTGGTCCGGCATGCCGAATAGCGTAATCCGGGCGTGCCGACGGCGCAGCAGGTTGATCGTCGCGTGCTCCAGCGCGTGGTTCCGGCGCATCTGGCGGCTGAGAAGCAAGCGAACCAGGTGTCGTGGCGCTCGTACCATCGGTCTGATCACGCCGGGATGCGCTCCCACCACGCCGATCGCCAGCATGGCGACAACGAGCACATAGGCGGTCACGATGATCAGGAAGATGAACACCCGCGGCCTCGTCAGGTAGCCGTTCCACGATTCCGGCCAGGCGGCCGGATTGGATCATTTTGCCACAGGACGAGGCGCTGCCAGCTGCACGGGTAACGATTGTGTCGCGTCCGCCGCCGAATTGATACACGCCGTTAACCCTGGCTCAGCGAAGATCGAAGTGTCTCCCACCGGGTGCGGGAGGCAGGCCGGACAGACACACCGTTCGGCACCGGACTTGCGGACGAATCAGCGTGAATCGACGGGGAGGGGCGGCCAGGTGTCACGGTTCAGGCAACCGATTTCCACACAGTTCCAGAGATTCGCGAACAGCCCGTATCGACACCGAACGCGCTATCCGGTTTGATTGGCGCCGTGGAATGACCGGGTGCGTTCCGTGCGGTCGCTGGTGCTCGGAGTGAGCCGGTCAATAGTACGAGTACACCGGACGGGTAACACGGGTGCGTTGCCCCTGCCGGTAGTTGAAAGGAGTCGTTGATGTTTCTCCGCATCGACAAACTGCAGATCGAGCTTCCAATGCCGAAAGAGCCTGATCCGAACGCAGCGTCGGCAGTCAATGAGTTGATGGGCGGCCGCTTCGGCGAGATGTCGACCCTGATGAACTACATGTACCAGTCATTCAACTTTCGGGGTCGAGCCCGGATCCGCCCCTACTACGACCTGATCGCGAACATCGCAACCGAGGAGATCGGCCACATCGAACTGGTGTCGGCGACTGTGAACTCGATGCTGACAGACTCGATGAAGCACGGACACCCCACGACCACTCCGATGGCCGACGCCAAGGATCTCAGAAACGCGCACCACTTCATCGTGAGCGGGCAGGGAACCCTTCCAGGGAACTCCATGGGCGGTCACTGGAATGGCGATTACGTCTTCTCCAGCGGCAACCTGAAGCTGGACCTGCTGCATAACTTCTTCCTGGAAGTTGGCGCGCGCACGCAGAAGCTGCGTGTTTACGAGATGACCGACCACCCTGTTGCCCGGGAGATGCTCGGCTACTTGCTGGTTCGCGGCGGCGTGCACGCGCTGGCCTACGCCAAGGCGCTCGAGGAACTGACCGGGACCGACGTCAAGAAGATGCTCCCGATTCCGGAGATCGAGAACAACGAGTTCCCGGAGGCTCGCAAGTTCGAGGATGCCGGGTTCCAACGCAAGCTGTACCGCTTCAGCTACGATGACTTCAAGGAAATGTCAAAGATCTGGAAGGGCCCGTCTCCCGACGGAAGCGGCGACCTGGAAGTCGTCGACGGCCCGCCGGAAGGCAGCTCCGAGAAACCTGACTTCCCGGAAGCGCCGGAGAGTTTCGCCCCGGCTGTCAGCCCGGAGGATCTTGAAGAGATCGTCCGAAAGCTCGGCTAAACGACTCCACTACCGTGCCGAACCAACTCCCGCCGGAGAAATCTCCGGCGGGGTTTGTCTGTCAGGTGTTCCGGACGACAAGCTCTCGCGGGTAGTCAGTCAGCACCTCGCACCCGGTGTCCGTCACCAGAACCGTCTCGCTCATGCCGATTCCGTGCACGCCTGGCTCGTGCAGGATCGGAACCAGATGGAAGACGGTATCCGCTTGGAGGATTGCCGGATCGTCCGGTTTGAGGTCCATGATATGGCCCTCGCCCCAGCCGGGTGGAAAGGCGATACCTAGCGAGTAACCGGTTCGATGGCGAAACAGATGGCCGTAACCGGCGCGCTCGATCGTCCCCCGGCAGGCCCGGTCGACCTCCCCCGAGGTTGCGCCGGGGCGGATGGTGTCAATCGCCGCGCTGAGCGCCTCGGAAACCACGTCTGCCCTGCGGTTCGTCTCACGATCCGGTTTGCCGGCGGACACGACACGCATGTGGGCGGCGGAGTAGCGTTTCACACAACCACCAACCTCGAAGAAAACAATGTCACCGTGTTCGACCGGACGTCCCGACCACGTTGCGTGGGCGAGCCCGGATCGCGGCCCGGCCGCGACGTATGGCTGGTCTCCCGGGTACTCACTCCCGGCCGGAAGCAGTTCACGGTACACCAGCGCGGCCAGTTCATTCTCGGTTATTCCTGGCTTCACGGCATTCAGACCTGTCTCCATCCCCCGTGTGGCCGCGTTCGCTGCCTGACGGATGTAATCGATCTCCTGCACGGACTTGACCAGGCGCTCCCGCTCAACGATGCCGGAGCCGTCGACCAGCGTGGCATTGGGAAGTGACTCGGCCAGACGCCGATGGGCCCCGACCGGCAGGAAGAAGCTGTTCTCTTCCACGGCCAGCGTCAGCCGCTCACCAAACCGCTCCTGGATCACACCGGCGGTAAACGGCGCCGGGTCATCAGTGTCCAGATAGAACTCTCCCGACCCGATCCAGGTTCCGGATTCAAGCAGTGTCTGCTCCAGGCTCCGCACGATCGGGACGGGGTCTCCGGACGCGGGAATCAGCACTGCCTGATACATGTAATAGCCTGTTGTCTGATAGCCGGTCAGGTAAAAGTTGTTTTCCGGGACGGTGATTAGGAACAGGTCGATCCCCCGCTGGCGCAACGTCGACTGGATGCGCTCCAGCCTGCGCCGATACTCCTGAACGGTGAACGGGAGGCTCGTGTGCATTCATTCCTCCTCATATTCCTGTGCCTGCTGACTGTTCAACCAGTTTGACACCGATCAGCCGCGAGTTCGCAGCTTGCCGGCAGTGTGAACCGGGGTGTTCCCATCGCATGGCTACCATGGATAGCCAGACAGAACGATTTCGAGGTGCGGAGCACACGATGTCAAGTCAGACCGGAGGTGGCTGCGGATGCGGCTGCATCAAGAACATCCTCTGGATCGGGTTTCTCATGCTGGTCGGATACCTGCTGCTCACCATGTGTACCACCGGGGTCTGAACTCCGGCGCCCGGGCGCATTACTCCGTCCGGGCCAGTCGCTCCTGCACCTTCTCACTGGTCAGCTCGCGGTAGGCGTTGCTCCCGATCCAGCGAGCGCTCCTGTCGCCGGACTCTTTCAGCTCCATCGCGAGCGAAACGGCGCTCTGGTTCAGCCGGCGATTGCGCTTGCCGATGTTACGAAGCGCCCAGTTGATCGCCTTCCTGACGAAGTTTCGATCATCGGTTGCCTGTTCGCGGATCAGTCGGAGATACCCCAGAAACTGCTCGTCCGGTGCCTGCTTTTCGCGTACCGCCACACCGGCGATAAGTACAAACGCAGCCCGCTTGACGAACTCCTCGTCTGAATCACTCCATTCGTTGATCTTCCGTTGAACGTACGGGGTTTTTTCGAAGAGCCGGCAGATCTGATCGCAGAGATCCCAGGAATCGAAATCGGCAACCCAGCGCTCCATCTGCGCTTCGGTGACCATGT
>SKKR01000282.1 GCA_007123655.1 Thermomicrobiaceae bacterium | reverse complement strand
GCGAGCATGCCGCCGTTGTGGTTGAACTGCGGCTGGTCCACCTGGAGGAGAATCCGTTCAGAATCAGAGTCGGCCCGGTTGGGATCGTCGTCCGAAACGAGAAATTCGGAAATATGGCTCGTATGGTTCCAGCCCGCGGGACCACCCGGCCGCAACGGAGCGCTGTAGTAGACGTAGAAGCGACCGTTTGCGGCGTATTCCGGATGGAATGCCATGCTTAACAGGCCGCGCTCATCGAAGGCTGCTGTGAGTTGCACCATTCGATCCCGGGCGTCGAAGAAGGGTTCAGCGAGCAACTCGCCATCTGATCCGATTATACGAATCAGCCCCGCCTGATCGACGACGAAAAGGCGACCACTGCCATCCGGTGCTTCCAGCAGTTGCACCGGCGCGGTCAGGCCCTCTGCGACGCGATGCAGTCCGGCGCTCATCGTGTTACCGATGGAACTGGAATGTTGCTCCGTAAACGCCGTTCCGGGCATCGCGAGAAGGAGCGCGGTCAGGGAGAGGTAGACGACTGAACGACGAACAGGACGGATCATGGTCGTTCCCCTTCTGAATGATGACACCGGGTGACGAGTAAACGAGCCTGCTATTGTCCTGGCATTGACTCTCGCCTGGAGATGATCAGGTGAATTCGAACACCGCTGACTCTGTTACAGAAACTTCGAGTCTTGAGGTCGTCCCACGGGTCGCCCCGGGATGTGACAATCCGGAACGCGCCTGAAGAAGCTTCCCTACAGCTTTCGATAGAACGGCGAAGCAACAGCGCGAGCGCCGTCCCGGTAGTCGGTGCCTCCACATATGGTTGTCCCGGGCGTCCAGTCAGGATCTCGGATCAACCGCGAGGTGGAGACTTCGCAATTCTTCATTCCAGGTGAATCGTGCAGCCAGTATAGCAGTCGAGTTGCTGATAAGCAATACTTTGTCAAGAGCAATGCATCCACTGCGAAGCGCGTGCGCGACTTCGCCAGCTCTGGGGAGTGGGGCAGAACGGGTGCGAGACTCCCGTCCTGCCGGAGTGATCATCAGTGTCAGGTGGCGACTGACATCGCCGCGCGGGTCTGGGCGGCGAGGCGGGCGATGCCGGTATCGATCTGGTCTTCATTGAGGGCGCTGAAGGAGAGGCGCAGGTTGCGCTCACCCCGGCCGTCGGAATAGAAGCCGGTCCCGGGGATGTACTGCACGCCAGCCTCGACGCACTGCGGTAGCATTTCAGCCGCGTTGCAGCCTTCGGGCAGTGTCACCCAGCAGAAGAAACCGCCATTCGGCTTCGTCCAGGAGCATCCTTCCGGCATCTCGCGCTCGAGCGCGGCGAGCATGTGGTGACACTTCTTCGCGTAGATCTCCCGGAGCTCCTCCATATGCGTCTGAAGCTTGCCCGATCGAAGATACCAGTCCGCCAGTGCGGCGGAGTAGCTGTTGCGCAGTGAGTCGACTCGCCCGCGGACGAAGGTCTGCACAACGTCCTCCGGCCCAACCATGTATCCGAGCCTCAGTCCGGCGGCGATCGTCTTGGAAAGCGTGCCGAAGAAGAGCACGTTGCCGCCTCTGGAGAGCGAGTAGATAGTCGGCTTCTTCTCTCCCGAGAATCGGAGATCGAAGTAGGCGTCGTCTTCCACCATCAGCAGACCTCGCTCGTCAGCGAGCTGGGCGAGACCCTTGCGGCGCTCCAGGCTCGTTTCGACACCGGCCGGGTTCTGGAATGTCGGAATGGTATAGAGGAACTTCGGCCTGGTTCCCTGCGACTCCAGTTCGTCCAGTTTGGTGCGGACGAGCGCGGGATCGAGCCCATCATCATCAAGCTCGACGTTGATCGTCTCCGCCCCCGAGAGCCGGAACATGTTCGTGGCGCCCATCCAGGCGGGACCGTCGGCCAGAACCACATCGCCGGGATCGATCAGCATGTCGCAGAGCAGAGAAAGCCCGCCGGCGGCTCCGGTTGTGACGAGGATCTCGCTGGCGGTGGCATCGATCTCCTGGTCCCGCCGGAGCTTTTCAGCCAGCGCCTCATTGAGCTCATCGCCTCGAACGGGGTCCTGGTAGCCGAGGGCATCGACCCGGCGGTTCTCCGCGAGGTACTCGGCAGCCTCAACCATCTCGTTCAGCGGTAGACTGTCCGCGTCCGGATCACCGTAGTTAAAGGAAACGAGCCCTTCAACCGGCGTCCGGGACGGACGGGTAACGCTCGCCGCCATCCTGCCACGTCGTGACCATCGATCTGACCACTGCTCGACCATATCGTGTCCTTCCCGCGCGTCCGGATTTTATTGCATTCGTGCTTCGTCATCTGCCCGCCCGAGTATAGCGCATCGAACCGGGGAATCGGGCTGGCACAGGGTATGCGCTTATCCGAATCAGGCGGGCTGTCCGACGGGACCACGAGCCCGCATGCTGAGGAAGGAACCACTACGATGCAACAACGATTGACCGGGAAACAGATCGGCGTACTTGCGGCGGATGGAGTCGATGCTGGCGCGTTCAAAGATCTGATGCACGCGTTACGGAACGCTCAGGCAGAGGTCAGCGTGATCGGCCCGGACAACGATCTGGCGAGAACGTGGAGTCAGTCCGGCTGGGGTGAGACGATCACCCTCGACGAACGATTCAGCGACATTGACGCGGACCGCTTCGACGGCCTGGTGGTATCGGGCGGTCAGATCGCGGCGGATACCCTGCGGACAAACCATGCGGCGATTGATCTGTTACGGCGGACGATCGAGACCGGCAAACCACTGGTGGTGATCGGACACGGCGTGTGGTTGCTGACAGAAACGGACCTGGCTGGTGGCATGATTGTGACCGGCGCGCCTTCGGTGAAGACAGACATCCGGAAAGCCGGCGCGGTCTGGTCGGACGACAGCTTCGTGACCGATCAGGGTGTCGTGACGGTGCAATCGTCGAACGACCTGGAAGCATCTCTGCCAAAGATCATCGAGGAACTGGCCGAGGGCCGACACGACCGGCCTGGCATTACCGACGTCGTGGCGGAGGCGTCCGAGGAGTCGTTCCCGGCGAGTGATCCGCCGGCCTGGCAACCCGGGGCGACTGCCCGGGAGGGGTAGTAAATCGGGCGGGAGCCAGCCGATGAATCGATGAGACCGAGTTAGGCGAGACGCAGGATGCCCGCCGATGAATCGGCGGGCTCAGGTGTGTGATGAATGTATCGTTGAGCCCGGCGTTTCGGCTCCGGGCATGATTTGTATGTATCATCCAAATGATGGCTCGATCCAGCGAAAGTGGGGCAGGTGGCAACGGCGCGAGTGACGACACCCACGATCAGAACGGTGACGGTGACCCGGTACGTGGCCCCGCTTCGGGAAGGCGGATCCATGCCCGGGGTCGTCGAGGCGGACGACCTGGGCACGTACGTCCTGAAATTTCGCGAGGCCGGCCAAGGCGAGAAGGTCCTTATCACGGAGCTGATCGTCGGTGAGATCGCGAGGGTGCTTGGACTCCCGGTGCCGGAACTCGTGTTCGCCGTACTCGAAGAGCGGATCGGCCGGAACGAAGGTGATCCCGAGATCCAGGACCTGATCACGAGTAGCGCCGGGTTGAACCTCGCAATGGACTACCTTCCCGGTGCGTTCGCGTTCGATGCGCAGGATGTGGGGCGGGTGGACCCCGAACTGGCGTCGGCGATCGTCTGGCTGGATGCGTATGTCACAAACGTCGACCGCACCCCGCGTAACTCGAACATGCTTATCTGGGGTGGCCGGTTCTGGCTGATCGACCACGGCGCGTCACTGTACGCGCAGTACGGCGGGCCGGATTTTCCGGAGAAGGCTCAGCAGCCATTTCCGGCGATCCGGGAGCACGTGCTCCTGCCGGTGGCAAGCGAGATCGAACAGGCGGACACCAGATTAAGCGGAATGCTCACCGACGAGGTGATCCGCGGCATCGTCGATCTGGTGCCGGATGAGTGGTTGACCGATCCCGGATTCGAAGGTCCGGCCGAACAGCGAGCGGCGTACGGACGGTTTCTGACTGAACGGCTTCGCGGGGAGCGCGCCTGGGTGCGGGAGGCGATCGATGCCCGATCTGCGTTCCTATGACTACGTGATCGTTCGGATCGTCCCTCGCCCGGAACGGGGCGAGTTCGTGAACGTGGGCGTAATTCTGTTTAGCCGGGAGGCGAACTATCTGGACGGACGGATCGAACCGGCCTGGGAACGGATCAGGATGCTGAGTCCGGATGTCGACCGCGAGGAGATCGAACGCCAGTTGACATATATCAAGCGGGTGATCGCCGGGGATCCCGAGGGAGGGCCGATCGCGGCGTTGTCGCCGTCTCAGCGGTTTCACTGGCTGGCGGGTACCCGAAGTACCGTGGTGCAGGTATCGCCGATGCACGCGGGGTTGTGTAACGAGCCGGCGGAGAGCCTGGAGCGGGTATTCGGGGAGATGGTTCGCACGCCCGGCCATCAATGACCGGGCTGGTCGATTTCGATGATTAGCCCGGTGATTCATCGCCGGGCTATCAACTACCAGGCCAGGGCGTAGCCATCACGGCGGGGATCCGCCCCGCCGGAGAATACGCCTGATTCCGGGTCGCGGTGGGTTCCCTGACCGCCACCGACCTGGGCGGTGAGGTCGCCCATGCGTTCGATCTCGTGTCCGCGACCTTCCAGTTCAGTGAGCACATCTTCCGGTATCCGCGTCTCGGCGTAGACATGCTTCCCACCCATGAACCGGATCCGCGGCGCCTCGATCGCGCCCTGGATATTCATTCCGTGCACCAGCAGGTTGAGCATCATCTGCGGGGTCGTCTGGAGAATACCCCATGATCCGGGCGTACCGAGGGTCGCGTAGAACGTCCCGTCCAGGTAGATCTGGCCCGGGCTCATGCAATTCTCCATCGGCTTGCCTGGTAACAGCGCGTTCGGACTCTCCGGGTCGAGATCGGTCCAGTTGAGGAAGTTGTTGAGCATGATCCCGGTTTCCCCGGCCATGAACCCGGATCCGAACGGGGAACCGACTGACTGCGTTACGTTCACCGCAAGGCCGCTCGCATCCGCCACCGCGAAGTGCGTGGTGTGCTCGCCGGTCCGCCCTCCCGGACTCCCGGCTGTAACGGCGCCCGGCGCGACTTTGCCACTGTAGCGTTCCTCGCGGCCTTGCGAGGCGGACTGGCGATCGATCCGGGCACGTTGACTCGCGATGTAGTCATCAGTGAGCAGAGCAGTGTGATCGAAGCCCTCTTTCATGACGTACTCGATGCGGTCCGCCGAGGAGAGCTTGATGCCCTCGATGAGCAGGTGGAGATAGTTAGCGGTATTGTGCCCGATTCCGTCCAGGTCTTCGTCCTCGAGAATCCGGAGCAGTTCCAGGTACTCGACCGCGCAGGACGGTGGCGGGGCGCCGTAGATGTCGAACTCCCGGAAGGGCGTGCTGATCGGTTCCTGCCAGTTGACGGAGAAGTTCGCCAGGTCGTC
>SKKR01000343.1 GCA_007123655.1 Thermomicrobiaceae bacterium | reverse complement strand
GCATTGAATACGCGCACTCCAGCGGTCTCGACGTGATCGTGATCGATCATCATCACGTTCCGGATGCGGGCTTGCCCGCGCACGCCTTCGTCTCACCGAAACGCCCGGATTCCGAACACGGTTTCGCTGATTACGCCGCGGTCGGTGTTGCGTTCCAGGTTCTGCGGCACACGTTTCCCGCCCAGGATCAACAGTGGCTGCTGCCGCTTGTCGCGCTTGGAACTGTTGCAGATGTTGTCCCGCTCTCCGGGCCGAACCGGGTATTCGTTCACCACGGGCTCGAGCTGTTCGAGCAATACGCGAGTCCGGGACTTCAGGCGCTTGCGCGCGTCTCGGGCCTGTCGCCATCGGCGTTGAGAAGCCACCATTTCGGTTTCATGCTGGGACCGCGGATCAACGCGGCGGGACGGATAGATGACCCCTGGCTGGCGCTGAAGCTCTTGCTTGCGGAGAAGGTTGACGAAGCCAGGACGTTCGCCGACGAGCTTGACCGGCTGAACCGGCACAGACAGGAGCTACTGGACCGGTTCGTTCAGGAGGCCAGGATCTTCGTCGAGTCAGATGGCGTGCGGGATGATCCCGTCCTGGTGGTGCATTCGCCGGGCTGGCGCATCGGTCTCGTGGGACTGGTTGCCAGCCGGCTTTCGGAAGAGTACAGTCGACCGGTGTTTGCGCTCGAACAGAACGCGCCACTGAGCTGGGGATCGGCGCGCAGTATTGACGAATTCGACGTCGTTCAGGCGTTGCACCGTTGTTCCGAGCTTCTGGAACAGTTCGGCGGTCACAGCAAGGCAGCCGGATTGACGCTGGAGACCAACAGGATTGGCGAGTTCGCAACCAGGATAAACGAGCTTTTCGTCGACGACGTGGGGCCGGAGCCCCCGATTCCGTCGCTCAGTCTCGATGCGGAGCTTCGGCCCGAACTGGTCTCACTTGACCTGGTGGATGAACTTTCACGCCTTGAACCATGCGGGCACGGCAACCCCTCACCACGATTTCTGGTGAGGGACGCGCCGGTCGCGGATGCGCGGCGAAGCAAAGATCAGTCCCATCTGCTGTTCAACGTCCCGCTCGCCGGGTTACCGCCGCTGAGGGCCGTCTCGTTTAACGCGGGCGACAGGCTTGTCGAGATAGATCGGTTGCGCAGGGCTGATCTTGCGGTTTCCCTGCGACCCAATACCTGGAAAGGCCGGACAAGCGTGACGCTGGAGGTCGTAGACTTTCGCGACGTAATATAGCGTTCCACGGGTTCTCCGGCGAACGTGGTCGCGTGACACCTGTTTCAGGTCCGACCGTGCACGCGAACGGGGAGGCAGGTCAGTGGCAGACAACGCATCGCGAGTAGCCGACGCCATGACCATCTCGCAACTGGCCGAGCAGACGGGCATCCCGCCGAGACGCATCCGCTACTACATTTCGGAGCAGTTACTTCCTCCCCCGATCGGGAAGGGGCGTGCCTCTCACTACACCCGGACCCATCTGGACCGGCTGCGTCAGATCACCGCGTTTCGCGAGGTTAACCTGAGCCTGGACGAGATCCGGTCGCGGTTGGGGCAGGCTGAACCGGATGATCGGGGCGCCACGACAGAGGCGGACGCTCAGCCGGTTCGGTGGAGCCGCTACGAACTGGTCCCGGGAGTAGAAATGCACGTACGTGAGGATCTGGATCAAGTGACGCGCGACACGGCACGTTCGATGGTCGACGCGGTACGTCACGTTCTACAGCACGGAAACCGGGACAACGGTGAAAGGAACCACGTCTCGACATGACATCCGGAGCATCTACGAGCCCGAACGGAGATCAGTCGCCAAACACGTTGTTGCAACGCGTGGTTTCGAACCTCACGCACGCTGGCTACTACGCCTATCTCAACATCGACGAGCAGAACCGCTGGACGGTTTCGGCTGACGCAGAGGATGGCCATATCGACGTACGACTCGGTGGGCAGGCGTACATCCTCGATGTCTGGGACACCTCGCCGGGTCTCTACTGGGAGGAAGAGAACGAACGCCGGTTTCACGCACTGGAGCGCCGCGCCAGGTTGGCAGTGCCGGCGATCGCTCGCGGAATCGTCGACGAAGACCAGGAGATCTGGTGGGACGAGCACGAACACGGAGTGGGTGCGCGGATTACGACGGTTGTCGCGCTGGATCAGGCTGATCGGATCGCCACGATCGCCGGCCAGCGTCTGGGCGCGCTGAATCAGCTGCTGGCAGACGTGGAACGACGCCTGGTCGACTGACGTGAGCGATGCCGGGGAAGCGGAGAACGGTCTCGCATGGCGCGTCATTGAGGAACGGGGGGAAGTGGCCGTGGTTGAACGTTGGAGGCGATTTCTTCGTGTTGCGCGAGGCGAGGAGCCGGGCGATCTCCTGATCCGCAACAGCCGGATGATCAACGTAGCAAGCAATGAAGTTGAGGACACAAACGTCCAGCTAGTCGATGGCAGAATCGCCGGCGTCGGGGACTATCAAGAGGCGAAGGAGGAGATCGACGCCGCCGGAGCCTATCTGGCTCCGGCGTTCATTGACGGACACGTACACGTCGAAAGCTCGCTGCTCTGGATGGACCAGTTCGCGAAAGCGGTGGTGCCCTGTGGCACCGGTGCCATTGTTACCGACCCGCACGAGATCGCCAATGTCGCGGGTCTGGATGGCATCAGGGCTCTCATGTCGGCGTCAGAGGCGTTGCCGGTCTCGATGTTCTTCACCATTCCGTCATGCGTCCCGGCCAGCCCGTTCGAAACCGCCGGGGCGGAGATGACTACCGAAGCGATCGCAGAAGGACTCGCGCTTCCGCGGGTCGTCGGGCTCGGTGAGATGATGAACTTCCCCGGCGTCCTGGCGGGCGATGAATCGATCTTCGAGCGCCTCCAGCTTCACGCCTCAAGACGGGATGGACACGCGCCCGGCGTCACCGGAAACGACCTCAATGCCTACGCCGGATCCGGCATGACATCCGATCACGAGTCAACTGCGCTCGACGAGGCGAGGGAGAAACTCCGTCGGGGCTTGATGATTATGATCCGAGAAGGGTCGACCGAACACAACCTGGTGGATCTGCTTCCCCTGGTGACCGACGACACGTACCCGCGTTGCTGCTTCGCCAGTGATGACCGGGACTGCGCCACGCTCATGCATGACGGACACATCGACGCGGTCATCCGGAAGGCGGTCGCCAACGGGCTCGACCCTGTCAGGGCAATCCGAATGGCAACGCTGCATACGGCCGAGTACTGGCGTCTCACCGGTCACGGGATGATCGCGCCGGGATACGAAGCCAACATCGTGCTGTTCCAGCAACTGGATGATATCCGGCCGGAACTCGTGCTCTACCAGGGCCGGCGAGTCGCTGAAAATGGCCGGGCGCTCTTCGATATCTCCGCACCGATACCGGATTCGCTGCTCGATACCGTCAGGATTCAACCGCTTGTCGATTCGTCTCTGGCGCTCTCCGGATCGTCGCCAATGGATGCGGTGGAAGCGATCCCGGGGCAGATCGTGACCCGAAAGATATCCGTTGAACCGAGACTGGAAGGGTCGCTCGCCGTGTCTGATGTCGATCGGGACCTGCTCAAGATCGCCACGGTCGAGCGGCATCACCTGACTGGAAATGTGGGCCTGGGACTCATTCGCGGATTCGGGCTCAAGCGGGGCGCGCTGGCCACATCGATCGCCCATGACGCGCATAACATCGTCTGCGTCGGAACGAACGACGCTGACATGCTGGCCGCGATCAACGCGGTGGTGGAAATTGGTGGCGGGCTTGCCGCGTGTGACGATGGCGAAATCCGCGGGCGCCTGGCGTTGCCGGTGGCCGGAATCCTCTCCGACCAACCGCTGGCCACCGTGACCAGAGACTACGAGGCGATCGAAGCGATCGCGCGGTCGTTCGGGAGTGGTGTGCCGTCTCCGTTCGGGCTGCTGTCGTTCATGGCGCTGTCTGTCATACCGGAAGCGCGTGTGACCGATCAGGGATTCATGTCGCTCGTATAAGTCCTTGATTGCTTCAGGACTCAACAGGGCTCTGTGCTATACTTCGAGACGGTCAGCGATGCCGATGATTCCGGCGAATACTCGCCGGATTCTGTATCAGTGGCGCCGTAGCCAAGTGGTAAGGCAGGAGTCTGCAAAACTCTGATCGGCGGTTCGAATCCGCCCGGCGCCTCCCCTGAGTCTTGATAACACCCGCTTATGCCCCAGACGACGCTGTGATGCGTGGTGCGAATTCGCTTCCCGCTCGGATTACATTACGGGCTGGTCCAGGATCGAGCCGACTATGGAGAGCAGGATTAGCGTTGGAATCGCGGCGATTACCGCGATCAGTAGCGCCCGGTGCGTCTCGACACGAAGCGATACGCTCGCGGCCACAATCGCGCAGATGAACATCCAGACAAGGCCGGCAAGCGCAATGATCTGCCCCAGCGTCCCGATCACTCCGACAATCGCCAGGAGATTGGGTGCCTGGGCATAGCCAATTGTTCGATAAACGCCAGCACTGGTGGCCTCGATCTCTGTGCCTTCACCGGGAAGAATCCCGACTCCCACGACGTAGACCAACCCGGCAAACACGCCCCATGCCGCCAGGTTTCCGGCGGTCGCGAGGGCTACTCCGGCGGCGCCCGTTCCCTGATTGACGGCGATCGAAAGCCCGTTCGCAACCCCCGCCAGAACGACAACCGCCGCCGCCTGGTAGAGTGCGCGATGGTCGGCGTCAATTCCAGCGAACGCGTCACGATCGAGTCGAAGAACCCCCGCGAATCTGCTCGGGATCGTTCCAAGCACCTCGGCTGACACGTGGACGACTCCTTTCTTTCATGAACTCCGGGACGGACCCATCTTCAGGAGTGCCTGCCCGGGGCCTGAAGAGATCTTGATTGGTCCCGGAGACCTGGTCAGATTCACCTCACGTCATGACGAATGGGGATGTGAACGTGTTTCATGGCGGCGTCCAGCAGATCGGTTGATGATCTGTTGAATCCAACGAACCACGAACCCTGGAAAGCACAAAAAGCGACCCGCCACTGGCGGATCGCTTTGCGGACTCTATCAGAACTTCACGGTACCGTCAGCTGAACATCCGAGAGACGTTCCAGCTGGTAGCAGGACCGAGCGAGCCTTACGAGGTTAGTTGCCGACCGGTCTCACGTTGACCGCACGCTGACGGGATGGATTCCGGGGATCAGGCTCCTCATCGAAGCTTACTTCCTGACCATTTCGCAGGTCATCAAAATCCACATCCAGAACAGCGGAGCGATGGAAAAACAGATCGTCTCCCTGCTGGTTTCCCGGGGCAATGAACCCGAAACCCTTGTCGTCTCGGATTGTCGTAATCGTACCTGTTGCCATTGAACAGTTCGTCCTTCCAGTGACTCGCGATCTTGCGAGCCGTATAACGCCACATTGTGCAGCGAACCTAATTAGTATATCACACT
>SKKR01000028.1 GCA_007123655.1 Thermomicrobiaceae bacterium | reverse complement strand
CCCTCAGGTGACCGACGACCCCCTTCGTGCAAAGGTTTTGCAAAGGCCCTCCGGATAGTCTCCAACTAGACCGTTACATCTCTCACGTGTTCGACGGTGAGCGTCGGCTCCGGCTTTCCATACACCGCGCGTGTGCCGGGACTCGTGCCAGTGGACCGTCGAAGTCAAGACAGGAATGAGGAGGGCACATGGCAGCCATGGAGGCAGTCACACTCGCCGGTACACCGAAAGCACTGGACGACGAAGCAATCCAGTCGCTGGTGGCGACACTACGAGGATCAGTACTTCGCGCCGGTGACGACGGTTACGAAGATGCTCGTGCGCTCTGGAACGGTTTCCACGATCGACGCCCGGCGGTCATCGTTCGAGCATCCGGGACCGCCGATGTCATTGATGCAGTCAACTTTGCCCGGGATCACGAGTTGCTTCTCGCCGTCAAAGGCGGGGGACACAGCCTTCCCGGTTATTCGAGTTGCGACGGCGGCATGATGCTCGACCTTTCCGCGATGAACGCGGTGCTGGTGGACCCGGGTGAGCGGGTAGCGCGCGTCCAGGGTGGAGCGTTGCTTGCCGACCTGGATCGGGAAACGCAGGCATTCGGCCTGGCGACTCCGTCGGGTAACATTTCCCATACCGGTATCGCCGGATTAACCCTCGGCGGTGGGTTTGGACATCTGCGTCGAAAGTACGGTCTCGCAATTGACAACCTGCGAGCTGTTGACATCGTGACGGCCGACGGCGTGTTGCGACGCGCCAGTGAATCGGAGCACCACGACCTTTTCTGGGCCGTCCGCGGGGGAGGCGGGAATTTCGGGGTTGTCACGTCGTTTGAGTTCGAACTCCACGAGGTTGGCCCACTCATCTTCGGGGCAACCGTCGCCTATGATCGACGCGACGCTTCGTCTGTACTCCGACAATGGCGTGACTTCAATGTGACAGCTCCGGACGAGGTCACCGCGATGATTGCCTTCGGACCCGCTCCGCAGGTGCCCCCGATCCCTGAAAACCTGCAGGGTGTCAACGCCTTGACGCTACTCGGCGCCCATTGCGGGGATCCGGAAGCCGGTGAACGGGAAACGAAACCGCTCCGATCCTTTGCCACACCGCTGGCGGACCTTTCCGGACCGCTTCCCTACCGGATTCTCCAGTCCGTCGGAGATGCGTTCGAGCCGCCCGGTCCGAGCTACTACGGAACCGGAGTGCTTCTTGAGAAACTGACTGACCAGGCGATTGACATCGTCTTACAAAATACCGAAACAGCGGTGCTTCCCGGTCCCAGCGCCTGGTGTCGAGTCTGGCACCTCGGCGGCGCCATGGGACGTGTTGATCCGGCAGCTACTGCGTTTGCCGGGCGCAAGGCGGAATACATGGTTGACATCATGCCCCGCTGGGATGATCCAGATACAGCCGAGCCACACATCGAGTGGGCTCGATCGTTCGCCCGCGAGCTCGACAGGTATTCGCTTGACGAATATTACGTCAATTTGCGCGATACCAGGGAGTCCGAGACCGACGGAGCGGCGCGAGCTTTTGGACCCAATTTTGAACGACTGGCGCGGATCAAAGCGAAATATGACCCGATGAACCTGTTTCGCCTGAACCAGAACGTCCGGCCAAACGGCCGATAGCGAATAACGGTCACGGGAGATTCCATCATGCAGTGGAACGGAAACCTGAGAGCGAAAAGGTTTGCCCTGTTTCTCCTGGTCTCGGTTGTTGGGCTGGCCGGTCTTGGCAACGCCGGGCAAGGAATGGCTCGATATGACGCGCTGGCCGATCTTCGCGACGCGCGTCTCGCCACCGCATCGTATCTCGACCCCGAACGCGCAATCGCTAATGGGTATCAGTTCGCATCCGACTGTGGCAGCGGTCCGCGCCACGAATTCACTGGCCAACGGTACGTGAACTACTACTACGTCCAGGAGTCGCTGGCGACAGGTTCCCTAACGAAGTCCAGACCGGCCGGGCTCGTCTACTCGCCAGGCCCGGATGGCGGGCAGTTTCGCCTGGCTGCCGTTGAATACATCGTTCCGGACGTCGGCCAGGCTCGACCAAAGCTGTTCGGACAGGAATTTGACGGCCCACACGACCCCTACCACGCAGGCGTTGCTCTCTATGACCTCCGCGTCTGGCTCTGGGACGCCAACCCGGACGGAATCTTCGCCAGACGCAACTCGCTGACGCATTGCTGACTGAGCACGGGTCGACGGTTCTTGATTTCAAGGAAAGGAGGTTACGACCGCTGTCGTCACTGATTTCGCTCAATTTCGATCGCCGCTATGAGTCGAGCAGCTGTGGCGCGTCCAGCCGATCGAGTCAGTCCAGTCGGCATTCGAGCGAGATCGTTCACATGTCGAGCCCTTGAAGCAGAGACGGCCGATCTAGGCCGTTCCGGCTCACCATACGGAAAGGGGGTTTTGATGCACAGCCTCGCAATCGCTGTCCCGATTCGGCCGGGAAAGACCGAGGACTGGAGGCGTTATGCCCAGGCGCTTGCGAATGAACATCGCGACGAGATGAACGAAGACTTCCGGAGGTTCAGAACATTGCGGGAAATCGCCTGGTTGCAACAGACGCAGAATCATGACATGGCGATTCTCTTCTGGGAAGTGGAGGACCCTGAACTTCACCGGCAGCAGTTCCAGGAGATCATGGCGTCGGACGAGCCGTTTTACGTCTGGCAACGTGAGTCGATGATGGATCTGTTCGGGTTCGATCCGACTCAGCCCCGGCCACCCATGCCTGAATTGGTTCACGACCATCAGGTTAACGGAGGTGGGGACGGGTACGCGGTCACCTCAACTGCTATCGTTGTTCCACTGAAGCACGGAAAAGAAGAGCGATGGAAGCAACACACCAGGGAACTGATTTCCTCGCGTCGAACCGACGTCGAGCGCGACTGGCAGCGGTTCGGCATCCACCGCGCGGCATCGTGGCTACAACAAACCACGAACGGACATCAGGCGATTCTGGTATGGGAACTGGACGATCCGAGTAGACTTACCGAACGGAGTCAACTCATTTCTGAATCCGAGGAAGACTACTACGCGGAGCTCCGCAAGTCACTCTCGGACGTGTTCGATATCGATCGGGTCGGCAAAACGCAGCCTGCCGAACTGATCTTTGAGTATCGCGCGACATAGGAGGGAGACGTCATGAGTCAGATCAAGGGCGAACGTTCGATCACCATCAACGCTCCCAGAGAACTCGTCTATCAATACATTTCGGACTTCAGACGACACACGGAATGGAACTATCAGGTCCAGGAGATCGATCTTGAACCCGGGAAACAGATCGAAGCCGGTACCCGATTCCGAGCGAAGGAGCGACCGCCGAAGCACCTCCCGCTAATGATGAAGCTGATGTTTCCGCTCATGGCGAGAATGGTCGGGATGGACGGGACCACAGAAACCGAGGTGACCGAGCTGGAGCCGAATCATAAGATTGCCTGGAACGCGGCGGCGCCGCTAAAGGGCGGAGACCTCTGGATGCGTGCCGAGTGGGAGATCGAGCTTCATGACCAGAACGGGTCAACACTCGTCACCCAGCGCTTTCAGTACTTCCCCGAGCACGAGAAGGCGAAAAGCGGCATGGATCCCGAGAAGGCCACGGCGATGACCCGGGAAGGGGTCGATGAGAACCTGGCAACGCTCAAGCACACACTTGAGGCACAGGCGGCGTCGGACCTGTCAACCGGATCCTCAGTGGGTTCGTAGTTCGATACGGAACGCCACGTCAACTCAGCTCATGTTGCGACGCGAGTTGCCGGTTTCCAGCGCGGGTTCGCCGGCAGGTGATCCTATCTGTTTTGCTTCAATGCAGAACGCCCGGCATATTCGGCCTGATCGCCAAGCTCCTGCTCGATCCGGAGCAACTGATTGAACTTCTCAACCCGGTCCATACGAGATGGCGCACCGGTCTTGATCTGCCCGGCGTTGGTCGCAACCGCCAGGTCCGAGATAAACGAGTCAGCAGTTTCGCCGCTACGGTGCGAGATCACCGAGGTCCATCCCGCGCGGTGTGCCATATCGATGGCGGCAAATGACTCCGTAAGCGTTCCGATCTGGTTGACTTTGACGAGAATCGAGTTGCACGAGTCTTCGGTGATGCCTCGGGCAAGTCGCTCGGTGTTTGTCACCAGCAGATCGTCTCCGACCAGTTGAACGCGGTCACCAAGCCGGCGATTGAGATCGGACCAGGTGTCCCAGTCTTCCTCGTCCAACCCGTCCTCGATAGACGCGATCGGGAACCTTGACGTCAGGTCCATCCAGTACTCGATCATCTCCTGTTTGGAGAGGGTTCGTCCCTCACCATCCAGCACATAGCTCCCGTTGTGAAACAGCTCGGACGCTGCCGGATCCAGCGCTAGCACGACATCTTCCCCCGACCGGTATCCAGCCTTGTCGATTGCGTGTGAGATGTACTCCAGCGCGTCGGCGTTACTGTCAAGGCTCGGAGCGTAGCCGCCCTCGTCACCCACGGACGTTGCGTATCCTTCCTTCGACAGCACCCCCTTGAGGGCGTGGAAAATCTCCGCGCCCCAGCGGAGTCCTTCGGCAAAGCTCGGTGCTCCCACAGGCATCACCATGAACTCCTGCATGTCGACGCTTGAGCCTTCCGCGTGCTTGCCGCCATTGAGAATGTTCATCATCGGGACCGGCATCAAATGCGCCTGGGGCCCGCCGAGATAACGGTAGAGCGGGAGACCTGTCGCCCATGCGGCAGCACGAGCAACAGCCAATGAGACCCCGAGTATCGCGTTCGCCCCCAGTTCACCCTTGTTCGGGGTACTATCCAGATCGATCATGATCTGATCGATTCCTCGCTGATCCAGCGCATCCAGCCCGACGATTGCGTCAGCGATTTTGTCGTTGACATTGTCGACCGCTGTCTGGACGCCTTTGCCGCCGTATCGATCTCCGCCGTCGCGGAGCTCAACCGCTTCGAACCGCCCGGTCGATGCTCCAGACGGTACCGCCGCCCGGCCGGAAACCTCCGAGTCGAGGAGCACGTCAACCTCGACGGTCGGATTACCCCGCGAGTCCAGAATCTCGCGAGCCTGGATCGCAATAATCGTGGTCCCTGTCACCGGTACGTTCCCTTCCGCATTCCTCGCCGCTGATCCAGAACCGATCACAATCATTCGTTTCCGCCCGGATTATAGCCATTCGTGTCGAGCATCCTCGGTTTCCCTCATGATTGCCGGAGCATGCGCCGCTTGCTATACTGCGGCGGAAAATGAAACGTGGGAACGGTGTAGACGGAGACAAGTATCCGGAGTGAACGTTGACAGGGAGACGCTGCCACTGACTGAAAGCCGCGTCGAGCGTAACCCGGGTGAATTCCCTCCCGAGCCGGCCGGTGAACGTTGACTTTCAAGTAGCCGGTCCTGGTTCGCTCCCCATTACCGGAGCCGCCGATACCCGGACGCAAATCCGGTGTTGGCACTGAGATAAT
>SKKR01000200.1 GCA_007123655.1 Thermomicrobiaceae bacterium | reverse complement strand
CGAGGTAGATTCGGGAGAGTGTTACGCCGATGACAATGAGAACGACGAGCGGAATCCGGACAATTCCGAGATAGGCCAGCGTCCCCCAGAACGCGACGCTATGCATCACGTGCCCGCTTGGGAATGATGGGGAAACCCGTGTCTCGTAGGCGATCACATCGATATATTCAGGACGCGGCACATCCGTCCCCAACTTGATGGCCGTCGCGATCGTCGCGCCGAGCATTGTTGCCGCCAGTGCCGCGTACGCAATCCGGCGTCCCCGTGTCCAGAACAAGACGGCAGCCAGGACCAGCACAACAGTGGAGTCCGCCAGCAACGTGACGGCCCGAAATGGGAGCTCCCAGTCCGGGCCGAAGAACTCCTGCACCCGAACGATCGATTCCGGGTTCCAGTACCAGCGCTCGTAGTCTGGGGACATCAGCCGGATGGCCTCCGCGCAAGCAGTCGAACGTGTCGCCGATTCAGGCTAATCCTACTCCGATGTCCGGACCTCGACGCTGCCGGCTCGAGGAATGGACTCAAACGCCGATCAGCCAGGCTACCAGGCTGAAATAAACGACCAGGCTGGTGAAGTCTTTGATCGTCGTGATAAACGGGTTCGCGCCCGGCGCGTGGTCCAGCCCGATTTTCACCAGCACGTACGGCAACAGGAACCCAAGGAACGACGCGAGTGTACAGGCTATGAACAGGGAAAGTCCCACGGCGACGCCAAGCTCCGGAATGTCGTGCGGTGCTCCCTGCCAAGCGAACGCGATGATTCCGCCCAGCGAACCGAGAATCAATCCGAGGGTCGATCCCACGCGGATCTCGCGCAGCAAAAGTCGCAGGAAGCTTCCCAGTTCGATATGACCGAGCGCGAACCCGCGGGCGAAGATCGTTGTCGACTGCGTGCCAACGTTCCCGCCCGTGTCCATGATCAACGGAATGAAGATCGCCGCGGCGATGACCGCCTCCAGGGTCTCTTCGAACGTTTCGATTACCCCGCCGACCACGAATCCGCCAGCGAGCGGGATCAACAGAAACGGAAGCCGGGATTTCACCGGGTACCAGATACTGCCGCGGGTGAGCCTTTCGCTGCGCTGGATCTCGGTACTCCGGATGCTCTCCGCCAGTCCGGCCATACCGTACATCAGCTCGGAGGCTTCTTCCTCCATCATGTCCAGCGCATCGTCGAACGTGATCACCCCGAGAAGCCGGTTCTCCCGATCCACTACCGGAATCGTCTGCAGGTCACGCTGCTGCAAAATCCGCGCGGCAACGGCTCGATGATCGGTAGTCTGAACCCGAAGGTCCCCTTCTTCGATCAACTCCTCGACAAGCGTCGATGGCGCCGCTTTCACGAGACGGTTGAGGGGAATCAGTCCTTCGTAACGGCGCTGGCGGTCCGTCACGAAGACCGCCGAGATCGATTCTTCGGTGAGCGGGGACCGGCGCACCGCTCGCAAGGCGTCGGCAGCACTGGTGTCCCGCTCGACGCGCACGTAGTTCGGGTTCATGGCGAACCCGGTGCTGTCCTCCGGGTAGTTGAGCAGGCGCGTAACGCTGGCGCGGGTGTGCGGGCTCAATTGCGCCAGCAGGCGGGACGCGACCTTTGCCGGCAGTTCGTCGAAAAACTCGGTGCGGTCGTCCGGGTCCATTCCCTCGACGATCTCCACCACTTCGTCGTCCCCGAGCGCCTCGATGAGCGTCTCCTGCTCCTCGGCGTCCAGTTCCTCAAAGACGTCGATCGCGACGTCCTTGTCGAGCAGGCGAAAGGCGATCGCCCGCTCGTTCGGTTCGAGTTCCTGGACGACCCTGGTGATATCCGCCCAGTGCAGGGTGGAGAGTTCCTGCTTGGCTTCCTGCATCCGGCGCTGCTGGAGTTTTTCGCGGATCGGTTCGGTGATTTCGAGCACGTCGCGCATGAATGACCTCTCTCTGCTGGCGCAGCGATGTCACCCGGAGCGACGCACCTCCCGTGCCGCCTGAACGGCGTTGAGAACCCAGGTCAGGCCGCGTGACATCGCGGCGCCTATGAATCTGGTTAGATAGCGGTGACCACTGTCATCGGACACGTGTTCGCCCGTCTCCTTTCCTGAGCCGTCAGGTGAATGGACAAACAAAAAGACCTCCAACGCTGGAGGCCAGGTCACCGGAACGTCCGCGTCCGGCGGAAGCGGGTCCCGGTCAACCTTCCCAACGTTGAGCTTCAGCACTGGGGACCTACTGGATCTGACACCAGACCCGCGCCTGCGTTAGACAATACCTTGATTCGATAGAGCCTGTTCAACCCTTGATCGTCTCTCGACGGTACAGGGCAGCAGACGACGCGTTCCCCAGGAGCCTCACCTAACGGGAAGCAACGCTATTCAGTTGCCAGTATTCGAGTGTATTCACTGAGCCAGGAGTGTCAAGGTGTCAGCGTTCCGGCTGTCTATTCGTGATCGCGCGACGCGCGGCGGGTCTGCTCTGGTCATTCGACCTCTGGCGTCGCGCTGCAGTCGAAACGTTGTGATTGAGGGGCGTGATCCCGAACGACGGTTTATGTCACGGTGTAGGGGCGCACGACCTGAGCATGTCATCTCGGAAGCCCCAATCTGGTAGACGCGCAGCCCCGTATGCGCCACTGAGTACATGACGTTCTACGCATACATTGTATTGTTGCCCTGATCCTTCGTTCCATGCGTCAATAGTGAGCACAGAATGGCGGACAGTGTCACCAGCCACGATCTGCGACAACGTTATGAGACACCCTCACCCTGTGGGCCCTGCGCGTCGTTGATGGTGACGCACGGGCCGGCAGGGTCGCCGGTCGCGACAATCGTGCGAATCACTGACCGTTCCGTCCTGGTTCGCGCCCTGGCATAGAATTTCAGGAACGACGCGCGGTGGGGCATCCGCTAAGGTTGGCGTGATTGGAACGACGAATGACCGGAGAGGACCTACCAGCACCGGGCCGCGATGAGACCGCGGCTCCGGGGCGTCTGTACCACCTGGAGGTACAGGATCTCCACGTACTGTTTGACACGGATGAAGATAGCGACCATCCGGTGCTGCGGGTCGAATCCTTGCGAGTGCGGCTCACCCGGGCTGCCATCACCAGGATCATCGATACCTATGCCCCTGAATCCTTTTCAGTTTCGTTCAGGATCGAAGGACCTGACCCTGGTAAGGAAGTTCAAATCGTCGTCATTGCAACGCGGTGGGGTCTCCGCGCCACGTTGCGTGCTCGAATTCTGAGGAAGGAAGGCACGTTCGGGCGAGTAGTCGTCGAGCTTCAGCCGGGAAGTAGCTGGTCGCCGGCGGACTGGACGATGCTCGAACTTGCGCGCGGGCAGATATCGCGCCAGGCAGACCGGCGGCGGGAACTCAGGCAGCTGGGCTCTCGTTCATGGGAGATTGACACACACTTGCTGGTCAACGAACTCCTTGGTTCCCAGGCGCATATCCAGTGGGGCGCCGTTCTCAGCGAGCTCGACGCGACAAGCGAGGAGATTCGTGTTCGATTCGTTCCGGCGGCCGAAATCATCACGATTCCCGAAGGAGAATAGTGTCAAATCTCAGGACTGCGCGGCAGGATCTGGTTCTCCGGAGACCCGGCGCTCCGAATTGCTATGCCCCAGCCGGTCCAGAATATACGGGGTTGCCAGCATTGCCCAGAGGCCCGCGCCGAAGAAGAGCGTCGCACGGAGCATTGCTCCCCCGCCCACCTCGCGCAGCAGCGATCCCAGGGTCACAAACAGGAGGATCCCTCCGGCTCCGATCGCCAGGCGCGTGAGTTGCCCGGCAACATCGGTCTGTTCCGGCCGGTAGTTGACCGACCTCGCTTCGATGAGCGTTCCTACGCCGGCGCCGAGCAGTCCACCCAGGATCTCCCAGCCAAGGGGAAAGTCTCCGGTGACCGGGAGCATGATCAGTGAACCGA
Source organism: Thermomicrobiaceae bacterium (assembly GCA_007123655.1). Classification (GTDB taxonomy): domain Bacteria; phylum Chloroflexota; class Chloroflexia; order Thermomicrobiales; family Thermomicrobiaceae; genus SLMJ01. Next base: position 1,561 of record SKKR01000200.1, on the reverse strand, counting down.
ACAACCCGGCCGCCATCAGCATCGCCTTCTGTTCGTCGGTCAGGCGATCCAGGACCAGCCTCACTCCGGCGTAGGCAAGTGTCACCGCGGCGAGTCCGAGCGCAACGCCCACTATCATGTCCGCCAGATAATGAACACCGAGAAACAGCCGTGAGATCATCACCAGGGCGACGATCACCACCGCAACCAGTGTGCGAATCACCCCGAGGAACACGAGTGCTCCCCAGAAGCTGATCGCGAGGAACGTGTGCCCGCTCGGGAACGACGGGGACGTCCCCGCCTCATAGGCGACGAGGTCCGCGTGCTCCGGCCGGGGAACGTCGGTCAGGACTTTCACCGCCGAGCCGAGCGCCGCACCAATCATCACGGCCAGCAGGGCGCTGTAGCAGATGTGCCGGCCGAGTACCCAGAATGTCCCGGCGACCATGATCAGGATCAGGCCAGAGTCGCCGAGGTAGGTCACCAGGCGAAACGGGAACTCGAAGCTGCTTCCGAAAAGTTCCTGGATCCGGACAATCTGTTCTGGATCCCAGTACCAGCGATCGTGGTTCGGGCTCATCAGGTCTCGGTTCTCCTGTGTGTCAGGGCGGGAACGTCTGAGTCAACGCGAATTCCCGGCACCAGGCAAGCCTACGGAGTCGATGCTCCGGGCGCAACGTTATGGGGAGGTCGCCGGTCCAGGCGCTACTCGCGATCCCAGCCCGAGCGATTTGAAGACCATCGGCGCCAGCAACAGGGCCCAGAGCGCCGCAAAGAAGTACATCGTTAGCTCCAGCGCGAGGATCTCCGGACCGATCAACATGTCAACGACGATGATCAGGCCGATCCCGGTCAGGCCGATCACTGCCTTCAGAGCTTGCCAGTATCGTGCCACCGCAGCGGGCTCGAACCGGGTGACGCGCTCCTGAAGGATGATTCCGATTCCCGCGCCGACCAGCCCGCCGACGATCTCCCAGCCGAACGGGAACGCGCTGGTCACCGGCAGCACGATGAACGACCCGGCCATCGCGGCGGCAACCACCGTGGATAGCGTTGTCGGGTCAATTCGTTCCAGCCAGTGCCCGATCCAGCGGTGGAACAGGAACAGCCAGACCAGCCCTACCAGCGCCCCGAACAGGACGTCGCCGATGAAGTGGACGCCAAGGTAAACACGGGCAAACATGACCAGCGCGACGATCACGGCTACCGTCCAGCGCGGGATCCAGCCGTACCAGGCGAGCGTTCCCCAGAAGCAGGTTGCCAACACCACGTGCCCGCTCGGAAAAGACGGCGATGTGGTGGCGCTGAACAGAAGCAGTTCGGGACCGGCCGGCCGGGGCTGATCGAAGAGAATCTTGAGCAGCGAGCCCAGGCCTGCCCCCAGCAGGCTTGCCGCCAGGACCTGGTACGGCCTGTGTCGCCGGGTGTACCAGAACAATGCCACGCAGATCACCAGGATCAGACGGGAATCGCCCAGCAGGGCGAGCCCGTGAACCGCGGTTTCCCACTCGGTGCCGAGCGCGGCCTGCAACTCTGCGAGCGGTTGCGTAGAAAACATGAAATCGAAGATCGTGACCAGGTG
>SKKR01000386.1 GCA_007123655.1 Thermomicrobiaceae bacterium | reverse complement strand
TCGATGCCCTCTGTGACGAGACCGTCGAAACTGTCCAGCAGGAAATTCTGCGTCGTGACCACATGGGGGACGGCGCCGTCCAGGATCTCATCCAGGCTGTAGTAGAACCACCCGCGACAGACCCAGTGGCCGATGCGCCCCTCCTGAGTGGGCCCCCGAAGTCCGGATTCGATAGTACCCGCTGGATAGACTGATCCCTGAATTATGAACGTGTCACCCCGAGCGACCGGAGTATCCGGGTCGACCCCGGCTGGCCGGTTGATGACACACGTCCGGCCGTCCATGGCAACTTCGAGGGTCAGGCGTGATTCCTGCGCTTGCGCCACGGAACTTCCGCCCAGCAGGGCCGTTGCTCCGGCGAGAATGCCGCCCGTTTTCACCAGGGTCCTGCGGGAGAGATGTGTCCGTTCTGGGTTTGGGTCGGTGATTTTCCGGCTTACTGTCTGCAGCAATTCTTCCTCCTCGTGCCAGTCAATGTGGATTCACTCGGTAGCCAGGGCATCGCTACGGTTCGATGTTTACGTTCCCCCGGAACAGGTTCCCGGGGTCATACTGACGCTTTACCCTGACCAGACGTTCGTAGTTCTCGCCGTATGCCGCCCGGACGAGCGTCTGGCCGTCTTCGCCGAGTCCGGCGAAGTTCAGATAGACGCCGCCGCCAGTCAGATCCCGCATCGCTAACCACGCGTTGCGCGTCCAGGAAACCATCTGCTCGTCGGTCTCTTCGTCCTGCCAGGTCGTATCGAAGCTCAGGTTGTACCCGGCTGACCGGTTGCCATAGGCGGTGGCCGCTTCCGGAACACGCGCGATCTCTCCACCGAGCGCTCGAAGGACCATCAACGATTGCAGGGACGGTCGCTCCGCGGCAAATCCGATGACTCGATCGATTGTTTCGTCGGTCAGTGAATCGACGAAGAGTGACTTCCAGTAGTAGCGCTGAGTATCCGGGAAGAACACGTCAAACGAACTCTGGATATCGACGTAGCGGCCGGCGTGACTCAGATCGGCGAGCGGCGTTCCGAACTCACGCAGCGGCTGGAGTGCTCGCTCGCCGTCCCCGACTGGCCCCGCGTACCAGGCCGCGAGGATCACGATCGGACTGCCGACAACAGACTCATCGACCCCCGGGAGTGGAGGCATGCTCCAGAAAATGAGATCGGAGCTGATCTCGTCGGGCGCGTTCTCCATGAACGTGCGCCATTGTCTGACGATTTCGCCTGCGTCGCCCAGCGAGTAGATGGGAGCGGCGAGATAGACCTGCGGTCCAAGAGATCGAAGCGCGAACTCGAATTCGGTGACCACCCCGAAGTTGCCGCCCCCGCCTTTGAGCGCCCAGAAAAGGTCCGGGTGAGACGACTCGCTGGCGGTCAGCACTTCCCCGGTCGCGGTCACGATCTCGGCGGAGATCAGATGGTCGCACGTCATCCCCCACTTTCGGCGGGTCGCGCTCATCCCGCCGGAGAGGGTAAACCCGGCGACACCGGTCGTCGATACAACGCCGCCGGGCACGATTAGCCCGTGTACCTGGGTTTCATGATCCAGATCGCCCCAGTTGGCTCCAGCCTGCACGCGGACGACTCGGCGACCGGGATCGACCGAGATCCCCCTCATCCGGGACAGGTCGATGACCACTCCTTCGTCGCAGACCGCGATTCCGGCCACGTTGTGCCCGCCCCCGCGAACGGCGAGAAACAGATCGTGCTCCCGGGCGAAACTCACCGCCGCAATCACGTCCGCGGTTCCGGTACAGCGAGCGATAAGCGCCGGATACTTCTGGATCATGCTGTTCCAGACGCGGCGGGCATCGTCATAGCCGTCGTCGCCAGGACGCAGCAACTCTCCGCGAAACTCCCCGCGCAGTGATTCGATGTCAGTGTCGGTGACTGACCGTTCAACGCTAACCAACGCCTTCACCTCTCTCTGACTCATCTCGAATTTGCCGTTGAATCGATCCGCTGTTCGTGACCAGTTTGGCGTCCCGGACCTTAGCAGCGCCTGATCCGGGAATCACTGGAACTCGAGCATGCTCTGGGCACAGCGTAGCGGGTGTTTTCGGAGGGGTGTATCCCGGGAATTACGCAATTGCGCGAGTGCATCGGGCTTTCCGGCTGCGCAATCCTGCGGAAGTGATCACTGATCCGGGGTGAGCAGGTTCCGTTCACTCGCCGTTCGGACCGCCGCGGTGCGGTTGTTGACGTCCAGTTTGCCGTAGATTGACCGCAAATGCTGACTGACCGTCCGATGACTGATGAAGAGTCGTTCGCTGACCTCGACATCCGACAAGCCTTCCGCAACGAGCGACAGAACGTCGAGTTCACGTCGCGTCAGCGTGTCGCTGGCGTTGGCCGCCGGATTGTTTCTGGCAAATGGAACGCTTTCAGGCATCGCTTCAGCCGTTTTGGTCAGGTACTGCTCCGCGAGGTCGGGAAACTGTGGCTTCAGACTGTTCGCCAGACGACCGGTCACCGTCATCGCGTGCTCGCGTGTCTGTTCTGCCATCAGCGTCTTGCCCTGATGCAGATAGACCTGGTGAAGTGCGAGCAGGCATGAACGAAGGGCGGGAAGGTAGCCGTACCGCTCCGCTGTATTCCGCGCGGTTTGCAGAAGTGATTCCGCGTCGATGAACTGCCGCGTTGCCGTCAGCACCTGTGCGCGCACGCGTAGCATCTGCGGTGCTCGATGGTTTTCCGGGCCAGGAATCCAGTTGTCCAGTTGATCGAGCAACTCGAGCGCCGTCTCGTCGTCGCCGCGAGTGTGTGACAGTTCGACCATCGCGTACGTCAGGTTCAGCCGCGTCGTCGTGGGATGCTCGCTGGCGCGAAGCAACTCGGGTTCGATGAGTGCCGATGCCGCATTGAGGTCGCCCGCCTCGATGCAGCTTGATGCGAGAAATGCGGTTGCCAGGCCGGTCATGAACTGGGATCCGGTGTGCGTAGCGAGGCGCTGTGCTTCTTCGAAGCAGGCGCGGGCCTGGTCGATATCCATCAGCTCCCGAAGGAGCGAACCGAGCGAGCACAGCCCCAGGATCTGCCATTGCAGGTGTCCGATATCCCGGGCGATCTCTATGCCCTTCTGACTATCTCGCAGCGCGATGTCAAACTCCCCGTAATTGGTGGCGACGTTGGCGCGAATCGCGAGCGTGAAGGACTCGCCAGCCAGCCAGCCGATCTCGCGAGCAATCGTCAGAGCGTCATCGAGTTGGGCGTACCTAACTGCACGATCCGTGGGTGCTCGATGTTGCATGCTGGTCGCGTAGAGGGCATGCTCGGCGCCGAACTGGGCCGCTGCCGCCGTCACGAGCGCGGTCACCAGCGTCCTCCGGTGATCCAGCCGACGCAGTAACGGGATGGCCTTTCGGTAGTATTCGACACCGGTCGCGGTGTCGGACGCCAGGACGTGCGCCACACCGAGCAGATCGAGCGTCGCGGCTATGCCGTCGCTGTCATCAATTGACTCGAAGATTGAAAGCGCCTCCTGATGAGCCTCGATACCCTCCCCGAAGCGCTCCCCGTTGATGTAGCAGTTCCCCAGCCTGTTCAGCGTCTCGGCGATGACTGACGGGTCATCAATGTCCCGGGCACAGGCAAGAGCCTGTTCGACGTAGGCCATCGAGTGATCGTAATCGAGCGCGGCCCAGAGAGCTCCAAGATCGATCAACGATTGCCACACGCCACGCTGATCTCCCTCGGCGGCGGCGATCCGGGTAGCGCTCTCGAGCGACTCTCGTGCCGCCCGGTGATTGCCCAGGGTCTCATGCGCCAGCCCCAGAAGCCGATGGACCCTCCAAGGTGCGCGAACCCCGAGTCGCTTCGCCAGATAGAGCGCTCGTTCGCATCGGTCTCGCACGGCCTGTGGGGCGTAGAGGTTGTGCGCCAGTTCGGCGTCCGCGGCCAGCCAGTCGATTGCGAGTTCGTCCCCGGCTCGAAAAAGGTGCTCTGCGACGATGTCCGGCTGCGGGTTCGTTTGTCCTGCCATGGTTTCGCCCAGTTGCCGGTGCATTCGTCGCCTGCGCAGCGGGGGAACCGTGTTGTACACGGCGCTCCGTACGAGTTCGTGGCCGAATGTAACGACGAATCGTTCCGGATCGAGCGAAAGAAGGCGGTGTTCGATAGCCGTATTGAGCGCGCGATCCAGTTCATCACTGGTGCCCGGGAAGAGCGCCAGCAGGGAATCGAGATCAGCTTCGATCCCGGCGACAGACGTGGCCTCCAGGAGCGCCCGGGTCTTTGCGTCCAGTGGGGCGAGCCGGCCGGTGATGATCTGGTGCACCAGCGAGGGAACGTCGTCTTCTGGCAGGGTGCCCAGTTGCCACCGGTCGTCAACCGGATACAGAATCCGGCGCTCATTCAGCATCCGGAGGAGCTCAATAGCGAAGAACGGATTACCTCCGGATCGGTCCCGCAGGTATCCGAGGAGCCTTCGTTCGTCGTTGGCGGACAGGCCGGCGAACCGTCGTGCAATCTCCAGGATCGACTGATCGTCGAGCGGGGAGAGCGTCACGCGCTCCCCGTGCAGTTCCCGGCTGATGGTGGTCAACCAGGGGTAGACAGGATGGTCCGAGGTGATCTCGTCATCCCGGAGTGTGCTGAGCAGCACCACGGGCCGGTTTGCAAGTCGCCGCGATACGAAGTGCAGGAGTTCGGCCGTGGATTCGTCCGCCCATTGAAGGTCTTCGAACACCAGGAGCAGCGGTTGTACCGCGGACGCGTCGTCGATAAAACGATCGAAGGTTCCCTGCAGTGCCGTCTTGTCCTCGATGTCAATGGACGTTCCAGCCTGGAGCTGCCGGAGTTCGTCGGAGATCGCGGCTGTGCTCGAGTAGCGCTGCACCATCTGGAGCCATGGTCCATAGGGGCGCGGTGCGGCAGCGGGGTAGCTGTATCCTTCCAGCACCAGGGCGCCTCGATGACGGGCGTAATCCGTCCCCCAGTTCACGAGCGTCGTCTTGCCCATGCCCGCCTCACCACTCAGAATCAGAAGTGCCCCCTGCCCTTTCAGGGCGGCATCGATTCCGGCCTGAAGCGCGCTTTGTTCGCGATCCCGGCCGATGATGTCGTGGGGATGGCGGCGGTCACCTGGAACTGGTTGCCCGCGGCTGACTGGATCCATGATCGCTACTCAATGGCTGCACCGTACGGAGGTTTGCATTCAGTCTAGCATTGACATACGTCAGTGGGCACTGAGCAGGGTACGACATCTTCCACGGAAGGACCGGAGTTGACGGTCCTGCAGCACGGTCACCGGTGGCTCGAGCACAAGCGAAGATTCGAACTCCCGCGGCGACTCGCCCGCATACCGTCGGCAGGCGGTGAACGAGCCTCAGGAATCCTCCGGCACGCCGGGTAGCAGTCGGAAGCGGCGTTCAGTCTCTCGTCACGACACCACTGCCCTGGCGCTCGCTTGCGAGGTTGTATGTGGTTGGACACGAAGCGAGTTACTTCCGGGCAATCACCACGTTCGAGTGCCGGTCCAGCGTCATGACGCCGTCCCGCGT
>SKKR01000012.1 GCA_007123655.1 Thermomicrobiaceae bacterium | reverse complement strand
CGCCGGATGATTGCACATCTACTTGTCATTCTGGTACTTGCGGCAGTCTGGCTCGTCGTGCAGGGATCTGGCGTCGCCCTCCCCGATGACCGTTCCGCCGTGCTGTGTGCCGCGCCCGATGGCACTCCTGAAGCATCCGGAGCATGCTGGGAGGACCCGCTCGACCTGCTCACCGTCCTCAGGTCAGCAGAACCGGGGGCTGAGGTCTGGATTCGCCAGGGAGTGTATACCCCGGGAGACGGACCGGACTCCGCGTTTTATGTTCCGGACGGGGTGACACTCCTGGGTGGCTTCACCGGATCGACTTCCGAGCCGTCCGAACGGTCGTCAGATCCTGGACGGACCGTACTGGACGGGCGCGACGAGCGGTACAGCGTCCTCATCGCCGCCGGGGTGTCCGACGCCGAGGTATCCAGCCTGACGATCCAGAACGGCGCGGCGACGCTCATTGCCGACGAAGCGACTGATCTTCAACGGCGTGGGGGTGGGATCTTCGTTTCCAACGCCGATGTCCGGCTTTCCAACCTCATGATCGCAAACAACCGCGCCCGATTCGGCGGCGCCGGCATCTACGTCGACGAAGGCAGTCAGGTTGAGATCATCAACAGCACGCTGCAGGGCAACCAGACAACGCACCCGCAGAGCGGCCGGGGCGGCGCGGTCCGGGTCATCGCAGGCCAGGTTAATCTTCGGGACGTGACGATCCGGTCTAACCAGGCGTTTCGGGGCGGGGGCATCTTCGTTGACGACGGTCACGTTCGGATCGATAACTCCCTGGTCGCGGAGAACCGGTCAACCGACCGGGGCGGTGCACTGTCTGTCTTTGCCGGAGAGGTCGATATCGCCGGCACCCGCGTTGTCCTCAACCACGCCGGGCGCGAAGGCGGTGGACTGTTCGTTTCCCGTTCGAGTCCAAGCACTACGCTCAAGAACGTGGAACTTGCCGGGAACACTGCCGGGGACGGAGGCGGCGGCGCATGGATCACGTCCGACACCGTCACATTGCTGGACACTTCGTTCATCGACAATGATGGCCAGCATGGCCCGGGCGGCGGCATTGCCGTAGCAGGCGCTTCAACACAGATCGAGAACACGGTGATCGCGGGGAACCACGCAGCGTTCGGCGGTGGAATAGCTATCGCTGATGCCCAGGTCAGTGGCGTCAATCTCCTGATCAGCGGAAACGCCGCCGCGCCCGCGCGCGATGGATCCTCTGGCCGGATCTTCAACCAGGTAAGCGATCGGACTCAACCTGTCCTGACCGGCGTTGTAACCGCGGGTGTTCCGGCCGCGAACCTGAATCCACTGGAGACAGTGCGTGAGCGGGACGACGATCTCGTCCACTCGGGCGGCGGGGTCTCCGTCAGCGGAACCGGCCGGACCGTGCTGGTGAACACGACGATCGCGGGGAACTGGAGCGTTGGAGGCGGTCCCGGAACTCAACGATTCGGCAACAACACGCTCGAGGTATCCAACAGCATCGTGTCCGGAAACGCCTCATCCATCTACGAAGTTGCCTCGGAGGCACCACCGCTTGCGTCCACCGACGAAGTTGAGTCCACAACGAGGTTGCGGATCACCCGTTCCCTGATCGAACACGGTTGTCCTCAGGGTCACGGCATTCGCTGCCACGGCGCCTTCGAGGATGATCCCAGATTCCTCGATCCTCGCCCGCCGTCCGCGGCTCCTACGTCCGCGGGCGATTACCGGCTCTGGTTCACGTCACCTGCGATTGACGCGGCGGACGCCTCGCTCCTTTCCAGCGATGTCGACCATGATCTGGACGGAAATCCCCGGTTCGTCGACAAGCGAAGCGCTGGAGGCGCGTTCCCGGATGGCCTGGATCTCGATCTCGGCCCGTTCGAGGCACAGGTACCGGCCAGCGAACCCGGCGCGCATGTGTCACTCAACGCTGAAGGTGACGATGCGACCGTCACGCTCGATGTCACGTCAGATCAACAGGGAACCCTGAGGGGCGAGATCAGCGTTGAAACGACCGAGTTTGCGTTTCAGGAGGTTATTCCCGGACGGATCTTCCGGGAAGGCGGGAACCTCATACTCGACGGTGAAGCCCTGCTCGACTCCGGCAACCTGGCAGGGTTCCGGATCGAACTGGATACGTCGGGCAGGTCCGGGGCCGTCTGGCAGTTTCGCATCCGGCTCGATACCGGCGAGCGAACCATCTGGCACCAGGTCGACAACGACTGAATCTACGCCGCCAGTGTCACGTCTCACCACAACGCCCGGGAGATCCATCACGCGACCCGCCGATGTTCTCCCCAACCTGAAGCCACGGTGCCGGTTGTCCGGCACATGGCATACCGATTGCGTCTCCGAAGCTCGAGAGGGCGTTCAATCCCGATGACTTCGGAACGTCAGCAAGGAAGCATTGGAGCGTAACAGCCATGGAACGACACCCGACGATGGACGTTCAACTCGACAAGCCAGTCCTCGGCAACGATGGTGAGCAGATCGGCACGGTAGATCGGCTGATCATCGACAAAGAGACGTACAAGGTTCGAGAGTTTCTCGTCAGCGAGGGGATGATTCTGCAGACCGACCGGATCGTCGACGTGGAACTGGTAACCGGCATCGACGACGATGGTACGGTCCACCTTTCCATCCCGTCGAGCGAAGGCGATGAACTCCCCGCCTTCGTCGAAGACCGTTACGTGTCCCCGACGGACCACGAGGTCACTGAGATGCCCGGCGTCTGGGCGGCGACCGGCGCGGGCGGTGGCCCCCTGTTCTGGGCGCCTGCGGGGGCCGGACGCGGCGAGCCCGGCCAGGGATCGATGTTCGAACCGGCCGCCGTCAACCCGGCGCCGGAAGAGCCTGATCGACCGGTGGATCAGCAGTCCGTGGTCCTTGACGAAGGTACAAACGTTGTCGACCGTGACGGCGAGTCGGTCGGCAAGGTTGACGAGGTCTTCTACGACAGTTCGGGAGAGATCTCCGGTTTGCGGGTCACGTCCGGCATGATCTTCACCAAGAAGATCGATGTGCCCATTCGCTGGGTGGACGATGTTCGGCCAGACGCGATCAAACTGAACACCACGGCCGAAGAGGCCGAAAAGCAGGGCAAGGTCGGGGAGTAGCCTCCGCGCAAGAAGTTCAACTCACACCGCCCCGGCGAACGAGGCCGGGGCGTCTGTCATTGACAACCTGCTGCAACCGGAGCATCGGCGACCGGCGGGGAATCAGGGCTCCCCGAGCGGGGCGGTCGTCGGAGCGGCCGGGTCGGACGCGGCCGTCGCCGGCTCGTCACGGATCGGCGAGATGTAACCAAACTTCTGCGAAATTCGGCGCCCTGTTTCGAGTAAGGCCGGGGCCAGGTCATCAACTCGCGACGCCGTCATCCGGACGACCGGACCGGATATGCTGACCGCGGCGATCGGCATCCCCGCGTTTCCCAGAATCGGCGCGCCAACGCATCGAATGCCTTCCTCGTTCTCTACATCGTCGATCGCGTAACCCCGTTCGCGAACGACCCGAAGGTCTTCCTCGAGCCTTCCGCGATCGGTAATCGTGTTCGGGGTTCGCTGAGCCAGCGAAATGCGCTCGAGCAGCATCGTACGTTCCGAGTCCGGCAGGAATGCCAGAATCGCCTTGCCGAGCGATGTCGAGTGAAGCGGGCTCCGGCTTCCGACGATTGAATACATCCGGGCTGCGGTGAGGCTTTCGACCTTGTCAACGTAGAGAACCTCGATATCCTCGAGCGCACCAAGGTGAACCGTCTCACCGGCGAACTGGCAGAGTCGCTCAAGTTCCGGTCTCGCGAGTTGCGGGAGCTGGGCGTACTCCAGCAGTCGCTTGCTCAGGCTGAGCATCTTGTTTCCGAGCCGGAATCGTCCGTCCTGTCCTCCGGCGACGTAGCCTCTCGCCGCGAGCGTGCTCAGAAGACGGTACGTGGTCGGTCTGGTCAGACCACAACGTTCCGCGACCTCCGGGGCCGACAGAGATTGCCCTGAGAACGCGAGACACTCGAGAACGTCAAGCGCCTTGAGTACGGTACGCGACACGGGTTGACCTCCTCCGAACATCGCGCAGCACGCCGCGGATACACTACGACCGCCGCGGTGACCGTGAATTGCCGACTATCTCTGACTCCCGATAACCGACACGTCCGAGATGCCGGACGGCTGGTCATAAACTGAACCGTAATTCGAATTGTGGACACAAGATGTGTGTATGAGGCTTTATAGCAGTTCGAATTGCCGATGTCAATAGCCATGAGATGGGATGAGACATGCCCGCGCCCAGGATACGGAGTCGACATACCAGCACCTTGTTTCTCGATTCAGACGCCAATCATCACGCGGTTCGGGCACAGGGTGTTGACGGGGGACCAATGTTCGCGCATCCTGTACGTATGCAGTACAGTTACCCGGGCTCGCGACGATTGTGTTCGTACGGAGAATTAACGTTGTTCGAAGGACCGTCGTTTCCATCAGCTGTATCGCGGCTCTCGATCATCGTCGGCCTTCGTTCCGGACAGCGAACGATGGGATCGATGGCACCTGACGGTGACTGATTCCGGTGTAGGCGAGGCAGGTGAATCAATCGTGCCGAAACAGCGTCCAGCGCGTGCGTTACCGATCTGGGAACAGATTACGCTGTTACCCAATCCACTGCCGGAGATCGATGAATCTCACGTCGACCTTCGCTGCCGGGTCTTCTCCCACACTGCATCCATGCCGGTCTTGATCGAACCGGACGGCTCGCGCAGTTCGGCGCGACCGGTCGCGCTCGAGCGGCTGGCTTCGTCAGCGGACCGGCACGGCACGTTCTTCAGCGTCGGAGACCTTCAGCCGGCCTTCGATAAACCGTCCGTATATGGAGAGCTACGCACGATCCGGGACAACCATCCGAGCATCGTCATGTTCGCCGAGCTTCCGGCTAGCCGGCTTGTTCCGCAACCGGATTCTCCGCTGCTCGAACTTGAACAGCTTCAGAAGGCAATCACCGATCTCGAACTCAACGGCCTCCTGATCAATCTCAACGGCATCCAGCAGTCATTCAAGAGCCGCTATGGGGCGGCGACCGCTGGAACCCTGCCGATGCTGCAGGAACTCTGCAGCATCTCGACCGTGCCGATTATTGCCCGTGCGCTTACCGGTATTCCTCGGCACATCTGCCGCCTGATGATCGAGCGCGGCGTTGGCGGCGTGATGGTCGGCGGCGCGGAAGTCGTGGATGACTGGCTTCGGGAAAACCGCCCGACTCAGGGCGAGATCGCGGAGCGATTCCGTCAGAAACAGGATGCGTTCGCCGGTTGGGGCATGCCTACGGTGGCCGCGATCCGGATGCTACGCTCCATCGGAATTCCGCTGATCAGCGACGGCCGAATCGAAACCGGGCTGGACGCCGCCAAAGCGCTGATCCTTGGCGCGGACCTCGTGGGCCTCAAGCTTGCCGGAAGCCGGTCTGGCGAAGACAGCGAGCACGCCATTGAACGGGATGTCGTCAACTTCACGGCCGACCTCCGGTCCGCGATGTTCCTGAGCGGCGCGGCGAATCTCGTGACCCTG